>JBBSSY010000174.1:0-6975 GCA_038241595.1 Chitinophagales bacterium
CATTGGTTCGGTTGAAAACAATCGATGAATACCGGCCGATGCTTGAAGAGAAAGATAAGTTCCTGATCATGCAGGCCGAAGAGATTACCGACAAATTCGACGGCAAACCCATTCACATCGGTGCGGTAAACCTGAAAGAGGTCATAGCACCGCAGGGTGGCAGTAGTGTGACCGATGTCATGCAAAGAAACCTCGACCAGGTATATGCACAACGTGAAAGAACCGGTCAGCAAATGATTGCACACATCAACCACCCGAATTTTATCTGGGCCATTAAACTCGAAGACATGTTGCCGCTCCGCGGGGAGCGCTTTTTTGAAGTATATAACGGTCACCCACATGTACACAACTACGGCGATTCCACCACAATGGGTATGGACGAATTGTGGGACCGTTTACAGATCAGCTATCGTCGAAACGGTAAACCCCTGCTGTATGGCCTTGCCACCGACGATTCGCACAATTACCTCGAGTATCAGATCGGCACCGCAAATCCCGGCCGGGGCTGGATCATGGTAAAAGCAACTGCCCTGACTCCGGAAGCACTTGTTACGGCCATGGAAAAAGGAGACTTTTATGGAACAACCGGCGTGTTGTTAAAAGAAATCACCTTAAAACGAAAAAAATTAAAAATTGCCGTAGCGCCGGAAGGCGGCATCAATTATACCATTCAGTTCTGGGGATCCACCACCGACACCTCCGCACACGCCGGCCAGCTGCTAAAAGAAGTAATTGGTACCTCGGCAACACTCAAGTTGAGCAGGAAGATTCTTTATGCAAGGGCCAAAATCATTTCTACAAAGCCTAAAGAAAATCCCTTCCAGGCCGGTGACGTTGAAACCGCCTGGACGCAACCAGTTGTTCGTTGATACTCGTCTAATTATCCTGGTAATGTATGTCTATCAAATTGGCAATCGCGCGAACGTGGCTGGAATGTTTACCACCATTTGAGACCCATTCACCTGATTCTTTTTTTATGCTGAAGGGAACCATTCCTGTCGCTGAGGTTTCGGCCAGGTATTCATTGTCAGAGGTTTTAAATACACTGTAGAAGACCGGAATATTGTATTGGAGTACGGAAGTTTTAAAAATTAATTGCATGCATTTTTTTCACTACAAGGGCAAGCTTTGTACCGCCTGCTAACTCGTTGATTATAAATACTTACCCAGACAATTTCTTTCCAAGCCTGGGAATAAAGCGGAATAGCGGGAATGACGCTTCTGGATCGGCAACAAAAAAGGTTGCCGTGATTGGCAACCTTTTGATAGCTGGTTACAGTAAATTTAGTCTTTCAGGAATTTGCTTGCCTGGCTGATACCAGACGTTGAACGCACTTGCAGCGAATAGACGCCCTTTTTAAGCAGTCCCGTGCTCATGCTTCCCGTCCAAACCGATGTGCCCTTGGTAATGGTTTGAGACTTTACCAGTTTACCCTGCATGTCATGGATGGTGAGGGTAAAAATCCCCTTAACAGGTCCATCAATCACAATATTAAGTTTGTCAACCACCGGGTTTGGAAATTTCTCGATGGAGATGACCTGGTTGGTATTTGCTACCGTAACAATTTTCGACAACGTAAATTTTCCATCAACGTCAACCTGTTTCAGGCGGTAGTAACTGATTCCGTCTGGCGCATTTGCATCGGTGAACACATAGTCGGTGAGACCGGCGGGAACGGTACCCACTTGTTTAAAGTCCCTGCCATTGCTGCTTCTTTCTATAATGAAATGGGAGGCATTGAATTCAAGCGAAGTGTGCCAGTTCAGGATATTTGCCTGGCTAAGATTTTTTGCTTTAAAATACGTCATCTGCACCGGCAGCACGGTTCCAACAATGACGTCGCCGTCATCGGCCCGGCTCACGCCAAACTGGTCAGTAACGGTTAACTGGAAGTTGTAACGGCCCGGCACCAGCCCGGTAATGTTTGTCGTTGGCCGCTGTGCATTTTCAATGTTGACAGAAGCAGGTCCTGATAGTTTCGCCCAGGAATACTTCACAATAATGTCATTGGGATCGTAAGAATTTGATCCGTCGAGTACGGCCGTGGTGGCCGATTCGGGCAAGGTAATATCATTTCCGACGGCGGCAATGGGGTCCTGGTTGTTTTGCGGGGTGTTGGCGCGGGAAGTCCCGATCATCCACTCCCATACGTTGGGATAATTGTAGGTATGGTCCCGGTCATAGGCCCACACCCAGCTTTTGTCGTGTTGTCCATCTGTATACCGGCTGTAAAGCGGAACAATAACCGGCGAGCAGGCATTAATACCGGCAATGGCATCATCCGTAAAATGGATCGGTATCGCATCGTCATCTTGCGACTGGTGCGCCCACACAGCCACTTTTCCCTGTGCGATATTGCACAAATTTGAGTAATTGGGCGCTGGCGCCACAGGTATGATACCCGCGATCCGATTGGCATTCTCAAGAGACTCCGTCGGATACTTCCAGGCGCCGCCGCCACCGAGGCTGTAACCGGTTAGAAAAATTTTGTTTTCATCAATGTTTAGGCTGCGCCTGGCGTAGTTGATCATCGAATCAATGTAAAAGTTCTGCCAGGTCTCATATCCTTTATTACTCTCCATTTGTGGCACCAGTACCACGAATGCGTGTTGTTGCCCCCGCACGGTAAATGTAAGGGTAGGATTTGTCGCCAGCAGTTGCCCAAGGCCCCACTTCAACACCAGCCCCAGTTCAGTGGTTCCATTGCCCGATTCCTGCGTTCCGGCCATATTGATGATCAATGGGTATTTATACGCGCCAGAAGCATTGTAAGAAGGCGGTAAAAATTGGTAAAAGCCAAATGGTTCCAACGTTCCCGCTTCTTTGGCCGTTAGTTGTGCAGACAAGATGTTTGGTAATAACAGTAAACAGAAAAGTAAATGTTTAATCATACATAAGGTTTAATAAATCAATTCGGAAATACAGGACTGGAGATAGGTTCGATCTTGGAAAGATATTGTATCGGGTGGATATTTGCGCAGGTTCATTCCCCGCTGGTGCAAGATGGGATCTGTTACACCGGGAAGTTCAACCCCTTGTCCGTAAAGATACTTGTTTTCAAATATACTAACAATCCGCCGAGCCGGATATTCTGTCAATTCTTTTGCGTTTATACCCGGCTGTTAGTTCCACAGCGGTGTGCAAATACCGTTTAAACACCCTTTTTTTAAGATACTGGTTCGTTTCCCTAAAAATTTTCTAATTTCCTCTTTCTGGCGGGTAGCCAAGCCGTTTAATTGTGGGTCATGGAGAATATTTTCAAAACATTAAAGCATCATTTTGGGTATACCGGTTTTCGCCTGAACCAGGAAGAGATCATCAACACCGTACTGGCAAAAAAAGATGCCGTGGTGCTCATGCCCACCGGCGGCGGCAAGTCCATCTGTTACCAGTTACCCGCCCTGCTGCAACACGGCGTTACCATTGTAGTATCACCGCTGATTGCCTTAATGAAAGACCAGGTAGACGCGCTGAGGTTGAACGGCGTTAAGGCTGCCTACCTTAATTCCACCCTTTCCAGCGGCGAACAGCAGCATATTTTCCAGCAGCTACAGTCGAATCAGCTCAAATTATTATATGTAGCGCCGGAGCGCCTCGTGGGGGATGCCCGGTTTATCCAATTCCTGAAACAGGTTGAGATTTCTCTTTTTGCGATAGACGAGGCGCATTGCATCAGCCAGTGGGGGCATGATTTCCGACCGGAATATCTCGTGTTGGGTGAACTAAAGAAACAGTTCCCGGGCGTGCCGCTGATCGCCCTGACCGCCACTGCCGACGCGCTGACAAAAAAAGACATCATCGCCAAGCTGGCACTGACGGAGTATACCTTGTTCGAAAACAGTTTTAACCGGCCGAACATTTTCTATTATGTGCGGCCAAAGCTTAATTATTTTGACAACCTCGTCAGCTACCTTAAAGCAAAAACCGGTGATAGCGGCATCATCTACTGTTTATCGAGGGCAGGTACCGAAACACTTGCCGGAAAATTGAATGCAGCCGGCTTTCGGGCAGAAGCATACCACGCCGGCCTGGATAAAAGCGTCCGGGAAGACAGGCAGGATCGTTTCCTGCGCGACGAGATACGCATCATGGTGGCGACCATCGCTTTCGGGATGGGTATCAATAAGAGCAATGTTCGTTTCGTGGTACATGCTGATCTCCCCAAAAACATCGAAGGCTATTACCAGGAAACGGGTCGGGCCGGAAGAGACGGTCTCCAGAGCGATGCCATCCTTTATTACGGTGTCGGTGACCTGCAAAAGCTAAAGAGTTTTGCGGTCGTGGATGGTAACCCCGAGCAAACGAAGATCCTGCTTAAAAAACTTGATAAAATGGCGGCCTTCAGCGAGGCAAGAAGTTGTCGCCGACAGTTCCTTTTAAAATATTTTAATGAAGAGGCGCCGGATTTTTGCGGCAGCTGTGACGTATGCCTCAGCAATTTTGAAAAGGTAGACGCTACGATCGAAGCCCAGAAGATCCTCAGTGGGGTGAGCCGGTTGCAACAGCGTTTTGGCGTAAATTACCTGATTGATTTTTTACGCGGAAGTACGACGGTAAAACCTGAACACCAGCTGCTCAAAACGTACGGCGTAGGAAGGGATATTGGCAAAGAGCAATGGCGGATTTACATCCTCGACCTGTTGCACCTCGGTTTCCTCGTAAAGTCCGAGGATGAATATCCTGTTCTTAAACTGACTGAAAAGAGCTGGGCCATTTTAAAAGGAGAGCAACGGGTGCAACTGGTGAAGTCCATTGTTGAGAAGAAGGATAGCGGGAAAAAGGAAACAACGCGCCTGCGCATGCAACCGGTTCTGCTGGAGGAACTCAAACAGGTACGCAATGCGCAGGCACGAAAGGAGAATGTACCAAACGATCTGATATTTACCGATGTCACGTTGATTGAACTGGCGACTTATCTGCCAATGAACCTAAACGACCTGGGGAAAATATCCGGCTTTGGCAATGTGAAAGTGGGAAAATACGGTGCTGCCTTTCTCAGCGTAGTGAAGTCATTTTGCAAAGAAAACCACCTGACTTCACCGATGGGATTAAAGGATAACGGTAAGAAAAAGCACGCCGGCGAGCCAAAAATGGGCGATAGCAAGCAGTATTCGTTACAGTTGTTCCGGCAAGGCAGGAATCCCGCGCAGATTGCCGCCATGCGGGAGATCAGTCTTAATACGGTGGAGAGCCACCTCGCTTATTTTATCCGCATTGGTGAGCTGGATATTCACCTGCTGGTGCCAAAAGAAAAAGTGAAGCGTATTCTACAGGAAGCACAGTCGATGGAAGACAACCGCCTCGCACCGTTGAAAGAGCGGCTTGGAGACGATTATTCTTACGCCGAAATCCGCGCGGCATTAAATTTTTGGTTGCACCTGAAAGAGACGGGTGTGGACATTTGACGGATTCACCGCTGCAGACCTCGCGGGGAAATGCGGTCTAATAAGAGATACATACCCCTAATAAAAATGCCACAGCTAAAAACCATGGCATCTTTAATCAACTGATCATATAAAACCTACGCAAGGCTCGCCTCGTATGTTATATTTGTATTCAGCAACTTTGATATCGGGCAGTTTTCCTTGGCATCTTTTGCACTTTCTTCAAACTTCTCGGCACTGATACCCGGCACCTTTGCTTTTACCGTCAGGTGAGATTCCGTAATCGCGCCATTCTCTAAAGTAATATCACACTTGGTCTCGATTTCATCAGGAGTAAAACCGGCTTCATTCAAAACAAAAGTCAGCTTCATGGTAAAACAACCCGCATGGGCCGCAGCTACCAGCTCTTCCGGGTTGGTTCCTACACCGTCTTCGAAACGGGATTTGTATGAATATTGTGTTTTATCCAAAACAGTACTTTGCGTGCTCAGGTGGCCGCTTCCTTCTTTTCCGCTGCCGTTCCAGACTGCAGTTGCATTTCGTTTCATGATTGATAGTTTAGTGATTGATAAAGATAGTTTCATCCGCTGTTTTATAACAGAAAATTTTTACGGATTAAACTTTACATTCAACCATTTTAAACAATGGATCTAATAGAAATTATCAGGCAGTTTAAAGATGGCATGCTGCAAACCGGGCCACTCGAATACATCGCGGTCGCGTTTGGCATCGGCAGCGTATGGTATTCGCGTAAGGAGCATATTCTCGTATACCCGGTAGGGCTGGTTAGCACCGTTATCTATATTTTCCTGAGCATCGAAGGACATCTTTTTGGTGAAGCCAGCGTAAACCTTTTTTATACCATCATGAGCATCTATGGCTGGGTGCTCTGGGCGCGTAAAAATAAACAGCATCAAAAATTGGTGGTCATCACCGGCTCCTCGCGAAGGGAATGGGCCAACCACCTGCTATTTTTTGCAGGACTTTATATCCTGATCTATTTGTCGCTGGCGTTCCTCAAAAAATATTTCGCCCCCGGCGCGATTCCCTGGGCCGACGCGCTTGCGTCTGCTACCGCCTTTACCGGCATGTGGCTGATGGCAACCAAAAAAGTGGAGAGCTGGTATTGGTGGATCGCAACAAATATCTGCTCCATTCCTTTGTATTTTGTAAAAGGGTATGTGTTCACCAGCGTCTTCTACGTAATTTTACTCGTCATGGCATTTTGGGGCCTGGCAGCCTGGAAGAAGAAACTGCTAGCCCCGGATACACCACCTGTTCAAATTTTTTAGCCCGACGTACATGATCAAAAAAATTGTTGTTATCGGACCTGAATCAACGGGTAAAAGCACCCTATGCCAGCAGCTTGCCGCTCATTATCAAACCGACTGGGTGCCCGAATACGCACGGGAATACCTCATGCAACATGGCATGGACTACATATACGACGACCTCCTGACCATTGCCAAAGGACAGGTAGCACTGGAGGAAAAGATCAGCAGCCACGCAACGAAACCGATTGTTTTTATTGATACCGATATGTATGTGATGAAGGTCTGGTGCGAATTTGTCTTCGAAAAGTGCCACCAA
>JBBSSY010000175.1:0-6965 GCA_038241595.1 Chitinophagales bacterium
TGGGTGGCCCCCCCCTGGCGGGGGGGGGGCGCGGGCCCCCCGCCCGGGGGGGGGGGGGGTGGTGTGGGGCGTGTTTTTTTCCTTAAAAAACCCCACACCCCACCCCGCTTTTGCTGCGCAAAACCACCCCTCCTGACAGGTGGGGAAACCAGTTTTGAACCGTTGGCATATGTAGGTAATCTTCATTACATTTACCATCCAAAAAATGATAGCTCATAGCTCATAGCTCATAGCTGACAGCCCAAAACACACAATCAACTTATATGAATAAAAGAACAACAATTATCCTTCTATTAATTTTTACTAACGTAATCGCCTATGCGCAATCGGCAGCACTTAGTTTGCCCGTTATTTTTAGTGACAATATGGTGCTCCAACAGGGTATCCATACACCGGTATGGGGCCGGGGTACACCCGGGCAAACGGTTGCCATAATAGTCGGCAGTTCAAAAGGATCTGCAAAAACACAAGCCGATGGCAAGTGGATGGTGCGGATGCCGGTTATGAGAGCAGGCGGTCCTTATACAATGAAAATTACCGCGGGCAGTGAAAGCATCCAATATATAAATGTGATGATCGGGGAGGTATGGATCTGCTCGGGTCAGTCGAATATGGAAATGCCACTGGCGGGCTGGGGCAATATACTGAACTTCCAGGATGAGATCGCTCACGCTAACTTCCCCGCCATTCGTTTGCTGCAGGTTAAAAGGAATGCGAGCGTGTCGCCGCTGGACTCCGTTACCGTGGACGCCGGTCAATGGCAGGTCTGTAACCCCGAAACGATTGGTACATTCTCTGCCACCGCATATTTTTTCGCCCGCAACGTGTACCAGCATCAACATGTCGCCATCGGGTTGATCCATACGTCCTGGGGTGGCACCATCGCCGAAGCCTGGACCAGCGGCACGTCGCTGAAGACGATGCCGGATTTCGCCGCCGCCGTAGATAGAATCGATTCCCTGGCAGCCGTAAAATCTGCCGGCGCTATCCCGTATGCGCAGCAGTTAGCGTCCTGGCAGCAAAATCTCAATGCAAAAGATTCCGGTTACGACCAGGGCAAACCTCAATGGATAAACGCTGGTCTTCCATCTGTCGGCTGGAAGCACATGGAACTGCCGGTAGCCTGGGAAGATGCCGGTCTGCCCGGCTTCGACGGCGTGGTCTGGTTTAGAAAAACGGTTTCGGTTCCCGCCAGCTGGTCGGGTAAAGACCTGCAGCTCCGCCTCGTAGGCGTGGACGATGAAGACATCACTTTTTTTAACGGCACTGTAATTGGCAGGAACGAAGGATATAACAAACCGAGGCTCTATAGCATCCCTGCCCGCCTGGTTCGTCCCGGTGATAATGACATCGTTATCCGCGTGCAGGACAATACCGGCAGCGGTGGTTTGTACGGCGATGCAAGACAACTGGTCTTAAAAGTTGCCAACGAAGATTCATTATCCATTGCCGGTGACTGGTTGTACAAAATAGGCATCGATATGAAAAAATTGCCCCCAAAACCCACTGAAACGAGCGGTCCCAACCGGGCAACCGTATTGTATAACGCCATGATACACCCGCTTATTCCTTACGGCATACGCGGCGCAATATGGTACCAGGGCGAAAGCAATGCCAGTCGGGCTAAGCAATACCGTACGCTCTTCCCGCTGCTGATCGCCGACTGGCGCAAGAACTGGAAACAAGGTGATTTCCCTTTTTACTTTGTGCAGCTCGCCAATTTTATGAAACGCGAAGACAACCCTGGTCCTTCCAAATGGGCGGAACTGCGCGAGGCACAACTTAAGACACTTTCGGTGCCGAAAACCGGTATGGCGGTCATCATAGATATTGGGGAAGAGAAAGACATCCATCCGAAAAATAAACAGGATGTAGGCGCCAGGCTCGGCCTGATTGCACGTGCACAGGTTTATGGAGAAAAAATCGTGTATTCCGGACCGTTATATAAATCATCCCGGCAGGAAGGCAACACCATGCGGATCACATTTGCAAGCACCGGCGGCGGCCTGCAAGCCAACGGTGGACGACTTACCGGCTTCGCCATCGCCGGAGCCGACAAAAAGTTTTACCGGGCTGATGCTAAAATTGCAGGAGACCAGGTAATTGTGTCCAGTACAGCGGTGCCAAATCCTGTCGCCGTCCGATATGCGTGGGCGAACAACCCGGATTGCAACCTGTATAATAAAGCGGAGCTGCCGGCTTCGCCTTTTCGAACCGACAACTGGCCCGAATGATCGGGGCGGTAACGGGCATTTTGATAAGACTAGCATCCCGTTGCGAAAAAATCGTTATTTTTAAGGGGCCCTTTAAACGCCTGTTATGCCGACCCGGAAAAATAAAAAAATATTGCTCGTTTCCCTGTTCCTCGTGGCCGCAGCGACTCTTTTTATATTCAGCACGCCGCACAACAGCGTCGATTTTAATACCCAGGTGAAACCCATCTTCAATAAAAAGTGCATCAGCTGCCATGGCGGAGTAAAACGTCAGTCCGGGTTTAGTTTGCTCTTCCGCAACGAAGCCCTGGAAAAGGCCGAGTCAGGGAAATATGCCATCATCCCGGGCGACCCTGAACACAGTGAAATGATCCGGCGCATCAGCCTTGACGATCCAGAAGAACGCATGCCTTATAAACATGCACCGCTGAGTCCCGATGAGATCAGCCTGTTGCGTGACTGGGTGAAACAGGGCGCCGTTTGGGGCAACCACTGGGCCTATGTGCCCGTTAAGTTGCCGGCAATTCCTCAACCTGGTCGCTCATTTTTTGGCGCCGGCAAATCGAACAATGCGGACTGGCCAAAAAATGACCTCGACCATTTTATCATGGACAAGTGGGCAGACGCAGGGCTTACCGGCTCACCCCAGGCAGACAATGCGACACTTGCGCGGCGGCTCAGCCTGGATATTACCGGCCTTCCCGTTTTACCCGACCAGGCAGCAAATTTTGACACTAACATCGGTGAGAAGTCTTTTGAACAACTCGTCGATACGCTGCTCGCCTCGCCGCGTTTTGGTGAACACTGGGCCAGTGGATGGCTCGACCTCGCCCGGTATGCGGACACCAAGGGCTATGAACGCGATGACAACCGAAACATCTGGCGATATCGGGACTGGTTGATCGATGCATTTAACAGCGATAAGAGGTATGATCGTTTCCTGATCGAACAACTCGCCGGCGACCTGTTGCCCAACCCCGACGATGCCGCCATGATTGCAACCGCCTTTCAGCGAAATACCATGACGAATGATGAAGGAGGTACGGATAACGAAGAATTCCGGACCGCCGCCGTCATTGACCGCGTCAATACCACCTGGCAGGGATTGCTGGGTACCACTTTTTCCTGCGTACAATGCCACAGTCATCCCTATGATCCCTTCACGCATGATGAGTATTATAAATTCATGGCCTTTTTTAACGATACCCGTGATGAAGATTCCTACGCAGAATACCCGGTATTGCGGCATTACGCTGGTGACGACACCAGCACGCTGGCCTTTGTCGGCGAATGGCTGACCGCGAATGACTTTCCCCGCATTGCCAAGACCACCATCAAATTCCTGAAGACCTGGCAACCATCGATCAATTCACTTAATGCAGATCATTTCGTCAACAGCGAACTTGCCGATACCAAATGGCTGGTATTTAGAAACCACGCCACCGCGCGGTTAAAACATGTTTTACTCGATGACAGAAATGAACTGATCTTTCGCTACAACGCCAGCCAGCCGGGAGGACGCTGGGAGATCCGGCTTGACGGGGCAGATGGACCGTTGCTTGCAAAAATTAGCCTGACCCCAACAAAGGGCTGGGGTTTTGCGCGGTCGGTTTTTAAAGGTACTTCGGGTACGCACGACCTTTATTTTTCGTACGTCAACCCGGAATTGAAAAAACCCGATCAGAACGGGGTTATGTTTGACTGGTTTTATTTTACGCAGGAATTACCAGGGAAAACACAACCGGGGTATGACAGCCTGCAGCGCGCATACTGGAAATTGCTCACCAAAAACGTGCAAACCACGCCCGTGATGATGGAAAATCCACCGGATATGTTCCGCAGCACGCAGGTGTTTGAGCGCGGGAACTGGCTGGTAAAGGGAAAAACCGTTTTGCCGGATGTGCCGCATTCCCTCAATCCCTTCCCGGCGAAGGCCCCGAGAAATAGACTTGGCCTGGCAGTATGGCTTACCAGCAAGGCAAACCCGTTAACGGCACGTACGATGGTCAACCGCGTGTGGGAACAACTCTTTGGCAGCGGTCTCGTAGAAACGCTGGAAGACATGGGCACGCAGGGTGCAACGCCCACCCACCCCGAACTCCTTGATTATCTCTCCTATCGTTTTATGAACGACTTCAACTGGAGCACCAAACGCCTGATAAAAGAAATTGTCATGTCGGCCACCTACCGACAACAGTCGAAGGCAGGAAAAGAATTGATGGAAATAGATCCTGCTAATAGCTTGTATGCGCGCGGACCACGAATCCGGCTCTCGGCAGAGCAACTGCGTGACCAGGTACTGGCCGTAAGCGGCTTGCTCAGCCCAAAGATGTATGGACCGTCGGTAATGCCCTGGCAGCCGGAAGGCATTTGGTTATCACCATATAATGGTCACTCCTGGGTAAAAAGCACCGGAGAGGATCAATACCGTCGTTCGGTGTACACCTTTTTGAAACGCACCGCACCTTACCCGTCCATGATCAGTTTCGACGGCGTGTCAAGGGAGTTTTGTACCGTCCGGCGGATTCGGACGAATACGCCCCTGCAGGCACTGGTCACCATGAATGATTCGGTGTATATCGAGGCCGGCCGGCATCTTGCCTGGCAAATGCAACGGGCCGGGGATCCTGCCGCTGCCATTTCAAGTGGCTATAAACGGGCGATGGGTTCGTTGATTACACCGCAAAAACTGGCAGCCTTGTCGGGGTTGTACAACAAGGCATATCTTACGTTGAAAGCCGATCCCATTAAAACCTGTGAGATTGTCGGAACGATGGATGACAACAACAACCCGAGCTCGGCCGCAATGGTGGTGGTGGCGCAGGCGATCCTTAATTTGGATGAATTTGTTACAAACAACTGATATAGTAACTGGATTATATGATACACTGTTATAAGCAAATGACCTATGAAGTTTGATCCCTTTTATAAGCAACGTCTGGCACGGGAAGCCCACGAGCGATCATTGAGCCAGATTACCCGCCGTCATTTTTTAAAAGAAAGCGCGATGGGTTTGGGTGCGCTGGCTTTTGGCTCCCTGTTGCAGTCGTGCGGATCGGGTGCGGCCGGCACCACGCCAGGCATCGCCTTCGATCCTGCAAACCCGCTGGCGCCGAAATTACCCATGTTTCCCGGCAAGGCAAAAAGTGTGATCTACCTGCACATGGCGGGTGCCCCGTCGCAACTGGAACTCTTCGATTATAAACCCGAGCTCATGAAATTGCACGGGCAGGATTGTCCGCCCTCATTTCTCGAAGGCAAACGTTTCGCCTTTATACGCGGCGTACCGAAGATGCTGGGACCGCAGGCCAGCTTTGCGCAGTATGGCGATAGTGGAACCTGGGTCAGTGAAAACCTGCCGCACTTTTCAAAAATAGTGGATGAAGTAAGCATCCTGAAAGGCGTTACGACCGACCAGTTCAACCATGCGCCGGCGCAACTGATGATGCAAACGGGTTCCGCAAGGCTGGGGCGTCCGAGCATGGGTTCGTGGGTTACCTACGGGTTGGGCACCGAAAATCAAAACCTGCCGGGCTTTGTAGTACTCACCTCCGGGGGTCGATTCCCTGATGCCGGCAAAAGTGTGTGGGGGAGTGGTTTCCTGCCATCCGTGTACCAGGGTGTACAATGCCGCAGCGAGGGCGACCCCGTATTATTTATCACAGACCCCGAAGGCATGGACCGCGATCTGCGCAAAGCCTCAATAGACGCCATCAACGAAGTAAACCGCCTTGAATATGAAGAATACAATGACCCCGAGATCCTGTCTCGTATTTCGCAATATGAAATGGCTTACCGCATGCAGATTTCGGTGCCGGAGGTCATGAATATTAACAGCGAACCTGATTATATCCACGAAATGTACGGCACACAGCCCGGTAAATCTTCATTCGCCAACAACATCCTGCTGGCACGCAAACTGGTTGAAAAAGGCGTACGCTTTGTGCAACTTTTCGACTGGGGATGGGATACCCATGGCACGAACGCCGATACGGCCATCGACGTGGGATTGGTCAACAAATGCCGCCAGGTGGACAAAGCCATGACGGCGCTCATCCTCGACCTCAAGCAACGCGGATTACTCGACGATGTGCTGGTGGTATGGGGTGGCGAGTTTGGCCGCACGCCCATGATGGAAAACCGCGACGGCAAACAGAACCCGTTCAAGGGTCGGGATCACCATGTGGATGCCTTTTCCATGTGGATGGCCGGCGGAGGCATCAAAAAAGGGTTTTCCTATGGCGAAACAGACGCGATCGGCTACAACGCCATCGAAGGAAAAGTAACCCCGTATGATATCCAGGCAACCATTCTCAATCGACTTGGTTTTGATCATGAAAAATTCACGTACCAGTTCCAGGGCCGTCCGTTCAGGCTGACGGATGTAGGGGGGAATGTGATACAGGAGATCATTGCTTAAGGAAGAAATATTCAATATTCAATGCTAAATTTTTAATGCTCAATGAAGACCCTACTTCGTGGTTTTTATTGAAAATTGAGCATTGAGCGTTGAAAATTGACTATTTAATAACGATTGATAATCTATATTTATTCAGGCAACGTGCCTGGGATCCCCGTAATACATTACCATCGGGTGCTCTTTTCCGTAATACATAAACCGTACACCAAAACAATGCCGATCAACCGAAAAAAATTTATCCTGGCCGGTGCCTCTGCAACCGCAGCGATGATGGTATCTTCCCTCGATCTTTTTGCCGAGCGTAGTAAACCGGCTTTTACCAAGAACAAAAA
>JBBSSY010000176.1:0-6958 GCA_038241595.1 Chitinophagales bacterium
GGTGTGATCGTGCTGATCACGGCGGCCGGCGGTGCGTTTGGCGGTATGCTTCAACAAACAGGCATCAGTACCCGCATCGCGGAGATGACGAAAGATTACCAGATGGCCCTCATCCCGATGGCATTTGCGATTGCAGCAATTATTAGAACGGCACAGGGGTCAGCAACGGTGGCGCTGATCACGACCTCCGGCATCTTGTCGGGCCTGGCCAGCAGCGGCCACCTGCAGTACCATCACCTGTACCTGGGGCTCGCTATCGGTTGCGGCTCCAAGATCGTTCCGTGGATGAATGATTCCGGCTTCTGGATCGTATGTAAAATGAGTAACCTGACGGAAAGGGAAGCCCTTAAAACCTTTTCACCGCTGAACGTTATCATGGGCCTCACCGGCCTCGTCGTAATCCTGATTGCCGCACGTTTTTTACCGTTGTTATAATGAAATGATCAGAATACCTACAAACCTAATTCCCGGCTGACAGCTCACAGCTGATTGCTGATTGCTGAGCTGATAGCTGATAGCTGATTGCTGATAGCCGTCAGCCGAAGGCTGACAACGATTACTCACCTTAAAATATCAACCAACATGGAAGAGAAAAACAAACAGGAACAGAACGATCTCATAAAGAGGAGAAGTTTTGTAAAGGCCCTCACCAAGGGCTCGGTAACTGCCGCCGTATTTGGCAGTGCCATGGGCGTTTCCGCACTGAGTTGCGGCCAGGCAGACACTACAAACAAAGCAGAGGCAGCTGCCCCGCCGCCTCCCGCGTCCTCCAAAAAAATACTCATGAAGGTCGGGTGCCAATCCGGGGGTACCACCAAGGAAAACCTCGAATTCAAGGCGCGTAATGGCGTTTACAACCTGGATGGTGGCGCGCCAAAAGAGATCCCAGGCAAAGGGTGGGATCTCGAAGACTCGTTGCGTAAAAGAGACGCCTGTGAGAAGTACGGCATCAGCCTCGACGCGTATCATCTTCCATTGACCTCGGCCGGCATCGATAAAGTAACTACACCAAACGTGATGCTCGGCAAAAGCCCTGCGCGTGACCGTGAGATCGAAATGATGCAGCAGATGATCATGGTGGCCTCTAAAACCGGCGTAAAGGCGTTGAATTACAATACCATCATCCTGCCCATCCTGCGTACCGGGATGACACTGGATCCAAAAAGGGGAAACGCTTCTTATACCACCTGGGATTATAAAGAAGCGGTGCGTCGCAACGAACCTAAGACCGTTGCGGGCGATGTGTCCATCGACATGATCTACGAACGCATTACCTACCTGCTCGACAGGCTGCTGCCGGTGGCTGCCGAATACAAGGTTCGCCTCGCCAACCACATCGCCGATCCGCCTACCCATGTTGGCTATCGTGGCATCACCCGCTGGAATAGCCCCGATGTTTTTGAAGGCATCAAACGCTTTGCAAAACTTTATGACAGCCCGTACCATGGCTTTAATCTTTGTCTTGGTTCAACGGCCGAAGGATTAAAAGATCCTAAAACGGAAATCCTCCCGATCATCAAATGGGTGGGCGAAAGAAAACAGATCTTCAACATCCATTTTCGCAACATCAAGGGTGGCTATGATTATTTCGAAGAAGTGTACCCGGACAACGGCGACATGGATTTCGTAAAAGTCATCAGGGCACTCAAAGAGGTGGAATATCCCTACCTGGTCATGCCGGATCATGTGCCGCATCATCCAGATCCTGCCGCGTCCAACCAGGCTTTTGCTTTCGCCTACGGGTATATCAAGGCGTTGTTGCAGGCGGTTGACGAGAGTTAGTTTATGGTTTATAGTTTATAGTTGGGTTTTCATCCCTTCCGGGATAGGTAGGGTGGGTATTTCAAACATTGACACATTTGTATCTTATGAATAGTAATATCCAGTTGACTATTCCGTCGCGCCCCGGGCCGCGCATCCGCGAAATGCGGATTACGCCGATTGCCATTACAGATCCGCCGCTGCTCAATGCGGCGGGTCTGCATGCGCCATATGCCTTGCGCACCGTACTTGAGCTCGTTACGGATGATAATATTTCAGGCATCAGCGAGATACCGGGCAACAGTGCCATTAACGCGTCACTGGCGCTGGCCAGCGAACTGATCATCGGGAAAGATCCTTTCCAGCTCAATGAGATCCGCCAGGTACTTGAAGACTATTTCGGCAGGGATACCGCGGCCGAACGGGGTGAAACGCCCTGGGACCAGCGTAAACTGGTGCATGTATTCAGTTCCATAGAAGTGGCGTGTCTAGACATCATCGGCAAGATCACCAACCGACCCGTTGTGGACCTGCTGGGTGGTCGCATGCGTGACCTGGTGCCCTTTTCTGCCTACCTGTTCTACAAATACGAAGGTGCCGGTGGCGCGCTGGGCTTTGGCCTGGATCCCGCTGCAACCGGCTGGGCGGCTGCCAGGCAACTCGCCGCGGTGGACCCGGCGGGCATCGTGGCGCAGGCAATCGCCATGTGTGCCGAATTTGGTTTTCAGTCCATTAAACTGAAAGGGGGCGCCTTTGAGCCCGCGCAGGAAGTGGCCGCCATGTTTGCGCTGAAAGAATATTTTGGCGATAACGTGCCGTTACGGGTTGATCCAAACGCGCTTTGGACCGTTGACACCGCCATTCATTATGGCCGCCAGATGGAACATTTCCTCGAATACCTGGAAGACCCCGTACGCGGCCAGGACAATATGGCCATCGTAAGAAAAGCATTAAAAACGCCGTTGGCTACCAATATGTGCACCACGTCATTTGATGACATCCCAGGCAGCATATCGAAAGGCGCGGAAGACATTATCCTCAGTGACCACCATTTCTGGGGCGGTTTAAAGGCGTCGATGGAACTCTCGCGCATCTGCCAGACATTTGGCCGGGGCCTTTCCATGCATTCAAACAGCCACCTTGGTATCTCGCTGGCTGCCATGGTGCATCTCGGCTGTGCGTTGCCTTCTATCCCCTACGCCCTGGATACCCATTATCCCTGGCAGTCGGAAGAAGTGATCCTCGGCGGCCGCATGTCCTTCGAAAACGGGTCAGTCAGGTTGCCTGCAGGTCCCGGTCTGGGTGTGGAACTGGACCGGATCGCACTGGCCGAGCTTCACCAGAATTACCTGGACTGCGGTTTAAAAGAAAGAAATGATGAGATAGAAATGCAGAAGCTGCACCCCGATTGGAAATTTATGTCTGTCAGGTGGTAGTATGTACATGTTTGGATTGACAGCCCGATAAATTTATTGTTAATCCATTAAATCAACGCATGGCTATGCAGATTGCAGCAAGTATTCAAAATCGCATCTATGAAATCAGGGGAGAGCGCGTGATGTTAGACAGGGATCTTGCCGCTTTGTATGAAACGCCCACAAAGGCGCTTAACCTCGCCGTAAAAAGGAACATCAAACGTTTTCCACCCGACTTCATGTTTACGCTCACCAGGGATGAATACGCGTCTTTGAGGTTTCAAATTGAAACCTCAATAGAATCAGGCCATAGCCAGGGGTTGCAAAATGAAACCTCAAAGAAAGGAAGAGGGGGTAACCGTTACCTGCCCAAGGCTTTTACAGAACAGGGAGTGGCGATGTTGAGCGGGATACTGAATTCAGACAAGGCCATTGGCATGAATATCGCCATTATGAGGGCATTCGTCGAGATCAGGAAAATCATCTACACGCAAACTGATCTAAAAGAACAACTGGCGACAATCAAACAACGGCTGGGAGAGCATGATGTCCAACTCAACAGCATTTACGATGCCATGGAAAACCTGTTAGACGAAAAATCAAAAGAAAAAAAATGGGAAGAACGGGATCGGATAGGTTATAAAGGATAACTGATTGTCGGCAGCTTTTTAGGTTGCCTGATCCCCAGGCAGTGGCTTTGTTTCAATCATTTTAAAAACTTCGGGATTCCACCCGATAGCATGTAACTTTATCATAATACCGGAAATAAAATGTCAACATTATGAGCAGCTTATTCAACAAAGAGATCGACGGAAAAATATTTAATTTTCAACAGCTTGAATTTAACAATGAAACGGGCTATCACATTGACGTAAAAGATGATGAAGGCAAACGCTGGGAATTCCGGATGTTCCCGGGTGATGATAAACAGGGAGTAATCCATGGTGAAAACTTGCCGGAATGGATCCTTTCTCTTGAGTCTGACATTCAGACAGCGATTAATCAATTCGAATAAATTTCCCAACATTAAAAGCATATACGCTCCGAAAACGTTCCGGCATACCTGTTTAAAATCGCCTTTTTTTGGTGATCCACATGAACCGGGTACGGTACCGTTTTTCCGAATTTTCATATTAAAATTAATGAATATCCGCCCGTTGTAATTTTTACCGGCTTTACCTTCATTAAAAACTTACGCTTCGTAAACCACGCCAGTAGGCGTTTTTGACTTCATGTCTTCTGCACACATTAAATCTGATAAACTACATATCATTATTTTGTGTCAAGAAAACAGCCTTTGTACAATGCGCTTCAAAAAAAGTCAAAAACTATTTGACCCTATTTTAAAATCACATAACTTTGAAAGAGCACATGTGATATTTTAAAAATGTTGTCCGCATCTTGTTTTATCAATTACGCATGCAGACAGGGAGACTCTTTCTTTTTTTGCCAACTGCCGCTTGTCAGTGAATACGTTATATTTATCGGATGCATTCTAAATCCAGTATCGTGTCTTTATTCGGATGACCCTGTTTGCCGTTATGATGCGCCTGGTAATAATTAGACATTACGCATGAAGTTGTGATCCCATGAATGTCGTTCGCCGTAGTATATGATAGCAATACTGGTTCAATCAGGGTGAATATTCAGGAAAGGAAACACCAACCATTACTAACCTCGTCAGAATCTCTTACAATGAATTCAATTTTTTCAGAACATTCAGAGGATGTCATGTTGCTGCGAAAAATGCGGGAAGGAAACCAGCAGTCATTTAATGCCTTGTATGAGAAATATTGGGAATCTACCTATGCTGCCGCATACCGGCGACTTAAGGATGGCGACCTGGCAAAAGACGTGATACAGGAAATTTTCACGCATATCTGGTTTAAACGCGAGACCCTCCAAATTGACAACCTGCCCGCTTATCTCCATGTGGCCGTGCGGAACCGGGTTTTAAAACATCTTGGCAAACAAAAACGCACCCATCCCTTTTTTGACATACTGGAAACATTGCCCGCTCTTCATTTCCAGGCCGATGCGGATATACTGGCAAAAGAATTTTTCCAGGCATACAACACCCTGATCAATACCCTATCCCCCAAAAAACAGCTCATATTTAAACTTCGTTTCCAGGAAGATCTCTCAACCAGGGATATTGCCCTCCAGCTCGGCCTCTCCCGCAAAACGGTGCAGAACCAAATTGGTAAAGCCATCGAATTCCTGCGTGTTTCATTATTTACCATCGCCTTTTTAACCAGCCTGCTGGCTGCACCTGGATACTGATGGAAAATAATTTATGTACCGGTGGGGCATTGAAAGATTTTCGGGTCATACCTGTAACCAAGTGTTCTAACCGTCCATGGAGAAGGAATATTTTATTGAATTACTGCACAAATACCTCCGGGGCCAATCTACTATAGAAGAAGACGCACTACTAACCAGTTATTACAACCTCTTCCAGGCGGAACCTGATGTGATGGCTATCATGAGTCTGCAGCAAAAAGAGAAACTTAAGGCGGCCATTTTTGCAGGCATCAACGAAAACATCAGCCACCGGCGGAAATTACCAGCTTCGATACGTTCCATCGTCCTGAAATGGTCGGCCGCCGCCGCCCTGCTCATTATCGCCGGCTTGTCGCTGTTTTACCTGTTGCAACCAGCCACCCTTATCATAAAACCGGCGATCGTTGCAAAGGCCGGAAAGATACAACACCACCTGTTTTACCTGCCCGATGGCAGCATGGTCATTCTTAGTCATGGCAGTAAACTCCAATTGGCGCCGGGATTTGAAACATCATCTACCCGCGATATATACCTCGAAGGAGAAGCTTTTTTTGACATCAGCCACGAGGCCTCGCGCCCTTTTATCGTACACACCCAGTCAGTTTCCACAACGGTGCTCGGTACGGCCTTCAATGTAAAAGCGATGGGAACTGATCAACGCGTATTGGTTACCGTTAGCCGCGGGAAGGTGCGGGTGAGCGAGAAAAACAAGACCCTGGACCTCCTGACACCCGATCAGCAGATCGTGGTTGATAAAGCGAGTGGACGCGCGGTAAAGGCTCACGTAAAAGCAATAGATTTCCTGCAGTGGAAAGACCAGGAAGACCTGGTGCTGGACAATGTTACCTTTCGTGAAGCCGCACGACTGCTGGAAGACAGGTTCGGTGTGTCCATTTCGTTTGCAGACAAAACGCTCGAGAATGACCGCTTTACGACGGTACTGCTAAAAAAAGAAAAGCTTGAACAGGTTATTAAAAGTATCTGCGAGTTCAATGGCGCATCCTGGGCTTACAATAAAAATAAATCAGCACTGCTGATCAGCAATAAAGAGTAATATCCTTTTCCACCAGAACTTAAACGCACTAAAATCAACACGTATGTTTCTCCTAAACCGGCAACGTCTAAAACAGCCTTGGTCTATCCTGCCAATTCGGATAGTGGTATTAATCCTGGTGTTTTGTAATTCCATCCAGTTGTTTGCTAACCCCGTCAAAAACCAGGACATTTATAAAGTAGAGATCACGCTCGAGGCAAAAAATGAATCGCTGGTGAGTGTTTTTAAGAAGATTGAATCGAAAAGCGGATTTTATTTCATGTACCGCAATGAAGACGTAAAAGACATCAGCAACATCAATGTGCCGGGCGCCAGGAAAACCATCGCCTCCATCCTGGAAGCGGTACTCGCAAAGACCTCGCTTAGTTTTAAGCAGGTTGACCAGCGAATACTGATCGTTCATAAAGATGTGCGCAACGTGGCCAATATTGCCGCGGAAAACGAC
>JBBSSY010000177.1:0-6878 GCA_038241595.1 Chitinophagales bacterium
ATCGAGTTCAGTGTCTGTAATCATTTCTTTGTATTTACGCAGACCTGCTTTCATCACATTTCCAACAGAACCTCTCTGACGATCACATTCTGTCAAAGCAGCATCTAGATTTTTGTTGGCAAGGTGGTACTGAACTTTCCGGATAAATTCAGCAATATTACCTTTACCGGTCGCCTTGCTGATGGTCAATAACCGCTCAATCGTAAATGTCAACACGATTAAAAAACTACCGATAAGAACCGGTACGATGATTCCTCCTTCATACATCTTTGGCCAACTACCTTTTGGTCCCTGGTGATTAGGCCAGAATCCGCCTTTAAGATCGGGGTTCGTAAAATTGGAATCAGCACCCAATACGAAACGCCAGATAAAAAATCCGAGGAGGATACAGCCAATAGGGGCTATCCATGCAATCACGTTGCTGGATTTTTTCGGTTGCACAGACGTAGATGTAGTGCTCGTCTTAACATTCACAATTGGTTTTGATTCAGCCATGGTGGTTCGTTTTTAGTTTTAAACAATTTTAAATTAAATGTGTAGAAGTGTTTTAATGACACAATTCTAAGAAAAAAACTTTTCCAAAAGTCAAAATAAATAAAATAATGTTGGATTAAATTCTTGCAAAAGATTCGTAAGATATGGATTTTCGATTTTATAAAAGACGACAATTTTTATTCCACCTGTTATGCGCCCATTTAAGACAGGCCGTTAAGGTAAAATAATTTTTAACTATTTTTCATTTCCGACCGAATTATATTTTAATTTCTTTTGTTTCAACTACTCTTTATTTGTTCTTTTTTACAGCCGTATTTTAATATGCAATTAATGAAACATATTTCATTATTCAAGAAAATTCTTGTGTTTTTGGCTTTCACTTTGAGCTCGGTGACTGTATGGTCACAACGCAAAAAACCACTTGTTGCTGCCAAGGACACCATTCCGGTCGCTAATGCAACAATTACACCCTCCCCCGGCATGTACAGCGGCAGCCGTACAGGGCCCCGCGCTTACCGGGACGTAATTAACGCGCGGGCGGTCACCAGTCGTGGCTTATTTACTATCCACAAGGTGGATGATAAATGGTTCCTTGAAATCGGTGATAGTATATTGGGCAGGGACATATTAGTCGTGAACCGCCTCTCCAAGGCGGCAGCGGGGATGCGAACCAGCATGGTTGGTTACGCAGGGGACCAAATTGGGAATAACGTAATCCGTTTCGAGAAGGGTCCGACGAATAAATTATTCCTGAAAAAAATCTCTTTTGATGAGATTTCCAAAGACACTTCCCAGGCCATGTACCGTGCCGTACTGAACTCGAATATCCAGCCCATCGTGGCTGCTTTTGACATTAGCGCCTTCTCCAAAGACAGCCTGGGTTCGGTTATTGAAATCACCAGCTTTCTGAATGCAGACAATGATGTGTTGAATTTCGGACCCAACTACAAGTCCTCATTCCAGGTAGGCGGTTTGCAGTCCGACAAATCCTATATCGTGAGTGTGAAAACCTACCCGATGAACGTGGAAATCAAAACGGTTAAAACCTATTCGAAAACCGGTGGTACGGGATCTTTTGGTTCACCCTTCGCCAGCTCCGGGTCGGCAGGCCAGGTGCTCACGATGGAAATCAACAGTTCAATGGTGCTGCTGCCAGTGACGCCAATGCAAAGCCGGTACGCAGACAACCGCATCGGGTATTTTACGCGCAGTTATACCGATTTCGACGCAAACCCGCAGGGCGTAAAGCAAATTGATATGATCACCCGGTGGCGCCTTGAACCCAAACCGGAAGACATGGAGGAATACAAACGCGGCGAACTGGTGGAACCCAAAAAACCGATCATCTACTACATTGATCCGACGACGCCCAAGAAATGGATACCCTACCTCATCCAGGGCGTCAACGACTGGCAAGCCGCTTTCGAGAAGGCGGGCTTCAAGAATGCCATCCAGGGGCGGGAGGCACCGACGAACGCAGAAGACAGCACCTGGAGCCTGGATGACTCGAGGTACTCCGCGATCGTGTATAAACCATCGAATGTCGAAAACGCCTATGCACCCTATGTGCATGACCCACGTAGCGGCGAAATTATAGAAAGCCACATCAGCTGGTACCACAATGTGATGAACCTGCTGCGCAACTGGTATTTTATCCAGACTGCGGCGGTAGACCCGCGTGCGCGTAAAATGAAGTTTGATGACGAGTTGATGGGTCAGCTGATCCGTTTTATCTCGTCACATGAAATTGGGCATACCCTCGGACTTCGCCATAACTTTGGAGCGAGTGCCACCGTGCCGGTCGAAAAGCTGCGGGATAAAGCCTGGGTTGAAGCAAACGGCCATACCCCATCCATTATGGACTATGCGCGCTTTAACTATGTTGCCCAACCGGAAGACAATATTTCGCCCCAGGGCCTCTATCCGCATATTGGTGAATATGATAAATGGGCCATTGAATGGGGTTATCGCATGTTGCCCGACGCAAAATCTGCCGCCGATGAAATCCCGATCCTGAATAAAATGGCCATTGAACGACTCAAAAACAAACGACTCTGGTTTGGCTCCGAATCGAACTCCGATGACCCGCGTTCACAGATTGAAGATCTTGGTGACAACGCGATGCTTGCCGGGAACTATGGTATCAAAAACCTGCAACGCATTATTCCAAATCTCATGGCCTGGACACGAACCGACAACCAGGATTATAAAAGTCTTTCTGAACTATACAGCGGCATTGTTACGCAGTATGGACTTTATATGGGGCACGTGTCAAAAAATATAGGAGGCATCTATGAAACACTAAAAACGGTAGAACAGGAGGGACCGGTGTACGAGTACGTACCCAGGTCGACCCAGAAAGAAGCGATGACCTTTCTCCAGAAACAGTTGTTTACCACGCCGACCTGGCTAATGGACGAAGATATCTTTCGCCGCATCGGCGACAAGTCCTTGTCGCAGATCAGTTCCCGGCAGGATTACGTGTTGATCCGTTTGCTCAGCAGCAATACGCTCTCCAAACTGATCCGCACCGAATCCGCGCTTGGAAAATCAGCATACACCATCTCCGATATGCTTACCGATTTGCAACAGGGCATCTGGAGCGAAATTTACGACCACAAACCGATCGATGTATACCGCAGGAATTTGCAAAAGTCGTATGTTGAACAGATGGGAAATATTATTACCTCGGGCTCACCCTATTCGCAGTTGCAGGGCTTTGTATTATTCAATTTCACGCCCACCATCGAGAGCAAAAAGTCCGACATCGTTTCAGTGGTTAAAGGCACATTGCGGTTGTTGAAGACGGATATCACCGGTTACCTTCCTTCCGTTAAAGACAAGATGACCCGTTATCATTTGCAGGATGTGCTGGATCGGATGACGGCAATGCTGGAGCAGCAGCGGCCGCAGCGGTAGAGATCCCGGCTATCAGCTATCAGCAGTCAGCTATCAGCTGAAAAAGAAACAGGCTGTATTAAATTTAAAATTTAATACAGCCTGTTTCATCTGCTGGTATTTATAATTGGAAAGCTGATGGCTGACTGCTGATAGCTGATAGCCCTTTCCTACTCGTACCGCAGCGCCTCAATCGGATTCAGCTTCGACGCTTTCATCGCCGGGTAGATGCCGGCCAGCAGCCCTACAATAGAACAGATAACGATGCCAAAGCCGACCCAAAGCCAGGGTATGACAAAACCGGTGCTCATCAGCAGGCTGACCACGTTGCCCAGCAATATACCGGCACAAATTCCAAAAGCCGCACCCAGCAAACTTATTATGAGGGATTCAAATAAAAATTGAAGGCGGACACTGCTTTGCTTGCCACCAATGGCCTTCACAAGCCCGATCTCTTTGGTGCGCTCCGTTACGGCTACAAGCATGATATTCATGAGGGCAATCGCAGCACCCATAAGCGTAATAAAACCGATTACGATCGCCGCACCCGTTAACATCCCCAACTGCTTCAGCAGCAGTTCCACAAAGCTGTCGCTCTTGTCGATCATGAAATTATTTTCTTCCGTAGTACCCACTTTCCGGATTGAACGGAAGATACCTTCCCCCTCACCTATCGCGGCATCCATTAATTTTACATCCGCCACTTTTACACCGATCGCATAAGAAGTATTGGGATTTGTATTGAAGAAACGCCTGGCTGAATTATACGATGTGAACACGAATTCATCCCTGCTCCGCCCCAACGTAGATCCTTTCGCTTCCAGTACGGCAATTACGCGGAATGAAATATTATTGATACGGACAATTTTGTCAATGGGGGTTTCCGGGTTCGTACCGAATAATCTCTCGGCGATATCGCTGCCCAGTATACACACGTTTCGCCCGGTCTCCAGGTCGAGGTCGTTGATGTTTCTGCCTGCAGCTATGGTGAACCCGTTAAGCTCCAGGTATTGCTCGTCACCGCCCGAGATATACACTGTGGGATTTGTTTTCTTGCTGTTTGCGGATACAATCGCGTTGTTGGTACCACTGATCGAGATACTGACAAGCGCAGGAAATTTGTAATTGGCTTTAAAAGTCTCTGCCTGGTAGCGGGTTATGGGCTTATCGGCATTCGACTTTTTCTGTTTCCTTTTGCCTTTCATAGCTTTGGCAAGGCCTTTGTTGAAGCGCACCTGCCAGGAGGGTTTAAACCGGATGCTATAGCCATTCGCGCCCATCGCCGAAAAGCTTTCGGTAAATTTCTGTGTCATCGCCTCAATGGCGGTACGTATGCCAACAAGCGCCGCAATCCCCAGCGCGATGATGGCAACAGTAAGCCCGGTACGAAGTTTATTGCCGCGGATCGTCCGGTAAGCAAGCGCAAACGAGTCGAACACTTTCATACCTTGAAGTTAGTGGATTTGGTGGGGAAAAGCAAAGTGCTTCGCACTGCTGTTAGTGATCAGCTATCAGAGAAAGGGTATGGGGTATGAGGTACGGGGTATGGGCGAAGAAATAATATTCAATATTCAACGCTCAATGCTCAATATTCAATGTGAAGCAGGTTTGAGTCACTTTTTCAAGAATCTTCTATATTTAAAATCGAGCCTTAAATATTGAGCGTTGAATATTGAATATTATTTCTGTTTTTTGCACCGGCTAACTTTTCTTCCCCATACCCCATACCCCATACCCCATACCCTTCTTCTGATTTCTGATTGCTGACTGCTGATAGCTGATAGCCGCGCGAAGCGCTAGAAGTACAGCTTGTAAAAAAGCCACTGCGGAAACACACCCAAAAACACAATCACAGCGGCCATCACTACGAGGGTCCACTTGAATGCGGGGCTTACAATCATTTGGTGATCGGTGCTGCCTTCTTTAAAATACATCGCCTGGATCACCCGGAAATAGTAATAAACACTAATGGCCGCACAGATGACGGCGAAAATGACAAGCCACATATCGGTACCGTTCTTGACGGCAGCAGCAAGCATATAAAATTTAGCCGTAAACCCGGCGGTCAACGGGATGCCGGCGAGGGAAAATAAAAAGATGGTATTGATGGCGGCAAGAAGAGGCTGGCTTTTAGCGAGCCCGTTAAAGCCTTCAAATGTGTAATCTTTCATCCGGATCAGGATAGCGAAAATACCAATGGTGGCCACGCAATAGGCAGCGGAATATAACAGCAGACCTTCCCTGGCGAGGTCGTTCAGTCCAAATAATGCAAATAACATAAATCCGGCTTGCGCAATGCTGGAATAAGCAAGCATACGCTTGACGCTCTGCTGGAAAACCGCCGTAACGTTCCCGATAAATAAGGTAGAGGCAATGAGGATCGCTACCAGCAAATGCCATTGCGGCATCTGTCCGTACCCGCCATCAAACAGGCGTAAGAATGCAATAAAGGCACCGACTTTTACGATCGTCGCCATGAAAGACGTAAACACCGAAGGCGCCCCGTCGTACACATCGGGTGTCCAGAAATGAAATGGCGCCGCAGAAACCTTGAATGCCATAGATATCAGCAACAGGAGCATACCCGCCACCAGCAAGGGGTTAAACCCTTCATTGAGGGCAACCGCGAGGCCGTCGAGCGCGAAAGTGGCCCGTGCACCATATATCAACGCAATGCCCATCAGCATCAACCCGGTGGAAAAGGAACCCATCAGGAAATATTTGAGCGCCGCTTCGTTGCTCTTAAGGTTACGCTTATCACTTCCGGTGAGAATGTATAAAGGGATCGAAATGATTTCGATTCCGATGAAAAGCATCAGCAGGGTATTAAAGGAGGAAGCGATAGCAACACCGCATAATACGAAAAAAATCAGGGCAAAATATTCTGCTACATTTGAACCAACTTTCTCAATATCACGGCCGGATAAAATGAAGTAGAAAAGCGTGGCGCCGAATGCTATAGCATTAAAAACCAGCGTAAACGGACTAAACGCCAGCATATTATGCGTGTTAAAGCTCAGCAGGTGGAAACCGTACAACTCGGCCATATTAACCACTAACAGCAGTATAAGTCCGGCAATTGCCGTGACACGTACCGACGAACTATTTTTTAAAAATAATCCGCTGAACATCATCACCACGCCTAAGATCCCTGTAAATATAATTGCATTCATAATATACGTTGCTGTTCAAATCATTAACCCCTGGGATGCCGCCGTGAGTTCTTTAGGCTCATCCGGTTTAAAATCATGGTGCTCAATTCATCGGTGACCGCAAGCATCGGTTTTGGATAAATGCCGCCTGCAAAGATCAGGACAACAATTACAACGAGTGCCAGTTTCACATGCACAGATACATCCGTGGTTGTTTCTGTAAGCGCACTGGTATTGCCGAAAAACACCTTTTGAATCATACGAAGCGTATACACGGCCGCCAGGATGATGGTAAGGGCTGCGACCACAGTAAACACTACATTGTACCTGGTA
>JBBSSY010000178.1:0-6865 GCA_038241595.1 Chitinophagales bacterium
CACCTCAGTGTGGCAGCTTCTTTTTTCCAGAAACTCGTTGAAACCAGCAGCAGCAGCGAGTTCCTGGAGGCCCTTAACAAGCAATTGCTTCCGCCTGGTACTACAATTAATACAGAAGAAGAAATATTTACCAAACGACAACTGACCTTTATCCCTGCCTACCTGCGTGAAACAGCGGCGGCCTGCCAGCTTCTTTCAATACCCGAACCAATCCAAAGAAGTGATATAAAGGGCCTGATCCATTGTCACAGCGACTGGAGCGATGGCAGTCATACGATCGAGGAACTTGCCGACGCATGCATTGCGTCAAACCTCGAATACCTCGTACTGAGCGATCACAGTAAAAGTGCATTCTATGCAAACGGCCTGAACGAAGAACGCATTGGCAGGCAACAGCAGCACATTGATGCGCTCAACGTCAGACTGGCACCCTTTAAAATTTTCAAGAGCATCGAATGTGACATTCTCAACGACGGAGCGCTCGATTATTCACCGGCCGTACTCGCTACTTTCGACCTTGTCATCACGTCCATTCATTCGAACCTTAAAATGACAGAAGAGAAGGCGATGATGCGTTTGCTCAAGGCAATCGAAAATCCATTTACTAGCATCCTTGGTCACATGACGGGGCGCCTTCTGCTGAGCCGCAACGGCTACCCGGTCGATCATAAAAAAATCATCGACGCATGTGCCGCCAACCACGTGGTGATTGAACTTAATGCGCACCCACGCCGGCTCGATATGGATTGGCGCCACATCAGCTACGCAATCGAAAAAGGCGTCCTCATTTCGATCGATCCGGATGCCCATTACATCACCGGCTTCGACGATCTTCGGTATGGCGTATTAAGCGCACAAAAAGCGGGCATCAGCAAAGCACATAACCTGAGCAGTTTTGCTTTGCCCGAATTTGAAAAATATATTCGTGAGAGTAAGAAATTGAAGGGGACCAGTTAACCCACCAGCTTAGTCGCCTTTTACAATCGGCAGCTGCACAAAAAATGAGGTTCCTTCTCCTTCAACGGTCTGGAACCAGATGTCGCCTTTCGCCTGCTCAACGATGGTTTTGCTCATGGCAAGACCAAGCCCGGTACCTGAAGATTTGGTGGTAAAATTAGGGATGAATATTTTTTCTTTCATCGCCTCCTTGATACCGTCTCCATTGTCTGAAATGGTGATGATGATCTTGTCGCCGAACAATTCTTCTGAAATAGACACCATAAAAGTTTCGCGGTTTTGACAAGCCTCCACCGCATTTTGCAACAGGTTTGTGAAAAGCCTGTTTACCTGGGTTTTATCGGCCATTATCAAGATCCGCTGGTTGATTGGTGACCAGGTAAACTCCAGGTTGTCGATCGACTCGTACAAGGAAGACAGCGAGTACAACATCTCGTGCAGGTCAAATACTTCGTTGCGGACATTGCCAATATTTGCAAACTGAGAAAAATCGCCGGCAATTTTAGTCAGGTGGTCTATTTGTTCAATCAGTGTTCGTGCCACATTGGACGACAGTTCCTTGACATTGCCGGAATCGTTGGCGATGGCCTTCTGCAGGTACTGGATGCTGAGTTTCATAGGGGTCAGCGGGTTCTTGATCTCATGCGCCACCTGCCGCGCCATCTCGCGCCAGGCACCTTCCCGTTCGCTTTTGGCAAGCGCCAGCGCACTGTTGCCAAGTTTCACTACCATGTTGTTATATTCTTTTACAAGCCCCCCGATCTCGTCATCACGGTTCCAGGATATTTCCTCGTTGAGTTTACCCAGGTTGATCTCCTGCATCTTATGACCGATCAGCAGAAACGAGGAAGTGATCCGGTTGGTTATGACGAGTGCGATCACACCGGCCAGCAGGAAAATAAAGGCGTTCAGGTTAATGATGGTCACCAGGAATTTCGAGATCTCGCCTTTTAATTCTTCAGGTGATACAAACGAGGGGATATTGATATAGGCGTTGCAAACGCCGGCGGAATCCCGTATGGGGCTGTAAATGCTTTGGTATTCAACATCTCCCATCTGCTCTTTGTTAATGTATTGAACCACCCCCTGCGTATTCATATAATAATAGGCAAGCGGGTTCATCTTCGTGCTAAGGATTCCCTTCGTATAAATAAATGGATTGGAAGCCACGAGCAAATTGCCGGTTGTGTCGTACAAGTTGATTTCAGCGCCATGAATTTCTGCCACTTCATCCAGTAACTTTTCCATTTTGTTCAGCGAACCGGTTTCGTACATCTGAACCATATCGTTAAATACATCGTGATCCTGGATCTGTTTCTGGATATCATTGGCAACTATCTGGATCGCCTTGCTCAACCGCTCCTGGTTGTTCTTTTCATACCTGTTTTTAAAAAACACAATCGTCGCGACGCCAATCACCACAAATGAAAAGAGACTGATAAAGATAATCGTCCCATGAATTTGCGAGCGGATATTGAACTGCCAGTGCTGGCGGATAACGCTCAGCCGCATGCGTGAATTTATAAGCAGGCGCAAAATCTGGAACACGGCAACCAGCAACAGGAAGGTGCTGAAGATGTAAGAAAACAAGGTGATCGCCTCGATCACGTAGTTGTCTTTTTTGGCAAAGATCACCACCTTGTCATTGTCTTCTTTATACCACAATTCGTCATAGCCATTTCTTTTGAGCTGCCTGAATTCCTGCTCGGGAAGCTGCTCGCGTTTGAGGCGGGTGGGAAAAGGATAATTGTTGTAATAGTCGAATAACTCCAGGTTATTGTACACCGCGTAAGAATAAATGGACGAGGATAGGGGTAGAAAATCCTTGTTCTGCCGGAAAAGCTCGGGGATCAGTGCGTCATTTTTATACCGCTTCGGATCAGACAATACGAAGAAGTAGCCGACGATATTGTGTTTCACGGAGGTATCCCGCACTACTTTCCGGCAGATGTACGAGTATTTGTCAAAGGCCTTTTCAAAGTACCTCACATCATTAACCGAGGTAGGCTTTCCTTCAATCTGGAAGATGGTATTGAGGGTATCGTACGACACGGGGTTTTCATTGTATAACGCAACCTCGTCGCTGTTGTACGTATAGATCTTTGTATCGAATTTATTCAGGAACGGACTGAAATTCTTGTTGGTTAAACTGTCTTTCAAATATTTATTGCCGTAGGGATCGTTGAAACGTTCGAAATTATCAAACAGGAAATCGTTGTCGAAGTACGTCAGCGCAATGCTGATCATGTGTTCTCCCGAGGGGTCTGCCTGGGTCGACAATTTTTCGGCGGTTCGCTTCCGCTGCTCCAATTCGATCCGCTGGTTTTCGTAAATGATAATGGTTGAAATAGATACAGAAAAAACAGACAGCCAGAAGAGCACCATGGAAATGTTTAGTTTGTGGTACAGCCCTGAAATACTACGGAACTGCATCAGCCATACATACATCAGCAACCAGATCAAGGCGTAAATATTCAGCTCGGTCGCCAGCGATTTCCGGGAGAGTGTCAGTATCGTCAGTCCTGTTACCGCGATCAGCAAAAAGACCAGGTATTTCCTTTCTTCCAGCAGCGGCTGAATCAACCGGAAAATGATCTTCGACAGGAAAAAATAAGCGAAGGAAATATTTGCCAGGATCAGGAAGCCGATAAAACTATATTTATCCAGGGTGAAAAAGTTTGTTACGGTAAACCGGACGCTGCCGTCGGCCACCAGACTTTGTATAATGATGGAGCCGCCAAACGTAGCCCCAACCAGCAGGATCACCGCAGTAATCAGTAACGGCCAGTGCCACATGGTATCTATAAACACCTGGAAATTTCGTTTCCCGGCCACATTGCGGATGAACAGGATAATCCAGGAAAAAAGAAACGAGTTGATGAGCAGGTCGCTGAGTGAATTTAATACGTACCCCGAACTGTAAATTCGCGGATCGGAAATATCATACTGGTGCAGGTTGAGCAAATCGGGGAAAATATAGGTCAGTGAACGCAACAGGATGATCATGCCGATGAGAAACAAAATACCTTTTACATAATTGGTGCTGCCGGCGATGGCATTTGACAGGTTATTCAGGAAGATCATCATGAAAATAATACCCGAAAAAGTCAACATGAGTGATATCCAGTTTTTGTTGCTCTCCTGGCTGACCGGTTTGGGCTCTACAAAGAAAAGTATATTGCCATATGAACTTTTGATCGGGTAGCCCTTCCCGTTATCGGAAATGGCTATTCGCTTTTCCGCCTGTGGATGATTTACAAATTCTTTCTGCAGGCTGGTATTTTCAATAAAATACTGCTTATGAATCGGGATCAGCCCGATAACAATAATCTTCTTTTCACTGCTGACATCGATGTGGCGATATATGAATTCATATTGACCGCTGGGCAATTTTACAAAACCGTTTTCCTGGCTCCCCGACAACATCTGGGCAGTTGGCAGTGAATTTTGATTGTTCCAGAATTTCAGCGTGATAAGCCCATACACATCGGGCTCGTAGACGAACAGCCCGTATTCCTTACTTACAAAATACTGCAGTTCTTTTTCAGTAAGTGACTGGTCGGCCAGCTGTTGCAGCAACGCCGGCCTGGCCGTCATTTCGTCAAAATCCTTCTCCTGGCGCTGAATATAATGTTCGATGGAATTTTGCAGGTACCTGGGAGAGGTAAAGTTGTTCCAGTAGTTGTTAATAATAAAAGCTATGGTAAACAGCCAGGCGGCGGCCAATATAAAGTACGCATTGCGTCGTAAAACCTTTAACGTAAATTTTTTCAATTATTTCTCCTCTTTAATGGAATTCCAGATTGCATCCATTTCAGGCAGGCTCATCTCCGGCAATGTTTTGCCTTGTGCAGCCGCCATTTCCTCCATCCGCGTGAAGCGGTAAATAAATTTTTTATTCGTCTTTTCCAGCGCATTTTCAGGATCTATTCGCAAAAACCGTGCATAATTGATAAGGGAAAACATCAGGTCGCCAAATTCTTCCTCGGTATGCGTGTCATCCTTTTCGGCAATGGCTTCCTGCAACTCGTTCATTTCCTCTTCAACTTTTTCATATACCTGCTCCGTGTTTTCCCATTCAAAACCTACCTGCTTTGCCTTCTCCTGCAGTCGCATCGCTTTTACCGTTGCCGGAAGCGATTTAGGTACCCCCCCGATCACGGACGTCTTTCCCTCCTGTAATTTCAACTTCTCCCAGTTTCTTTTTACGTCCTCCTCGTTCTTCACCACAACGTCGCCATAAATATGCGGGTGGCGGTAGATGAGTTTTGCAGAAACGGTTTCCAGCACATCCTGGAGGGTAAATTTCGACTGTTCCCCGGCGATTTTAGCATAGAAAACGATGTGTAACAGCAGGTCACCCAGTTCTTCCCGAATGCCCTTCCAGTCTTCGCCGGTGATAGAATCAGCGAGTTCATACATTTCTTCGATGGTTAACTGGCGCAGGGAATGAATGGTTTGTTTTTTATCCCACGGGCATTTTTCACGCAGTTCATTCATGATCTCAACCAATTGTAAGAAAGAGTCTGCCAGTGTTTTAGCCATTTTGTGTAGTTGTAGTAAAGAGAATTGCCGAATCAGGTAAATCTAATAAAAGTAAAGTAAGATTGTACAAGCAGGAAGACAATCCTGCATACTTAACAAATGTTTTCTATTGTAACCGGAAAATATAACAAGAAATTGTACGCGCGTATACCATCAACTGGCGTGGATTTCGTTTATTATTGCATGATGCAACACCGCAATTTTATGGCAAAAAGTACTTTGATCACTGCGCTGTCAATACTCTCGTTCGCAGGGTCTGCAAATTGCCAGTATTATTATAAGGACCTGATATCCATTGACCAGATCAACAATACTTTCGGGGTATTGAAAGCAAACAAAGTGAGCAAGGTGCGCGTAAACAGCTACCAGGGCAATGTCGCGGTCACCGAAGGATTCGAATGTGAGCAAACTGTAAAAAGTTCGGCCAACCAGGTAATCACCTATACGAAAACGGCTGACAGGGGAGAATCCTACTTCACCTCATATTACAATACAGCCGGTAAACTGGCTAGAACTTCAGACAGCACCGGCGAGTCGATCAGTGCTTCGATCTACAATTACGACCCGGCCAACCGACTGCTTCGCCTGAGCAATGAAACGCACGCCATCGACAAGAGTTCGTCCATTACCGAGATCCACACCTGGTCGTATACACCGAACGGTAAACCGGACAGGATGATCCGCGTAATAGACGGAACAGATACCACTACCATCCAATTTACATTAGATGACAAAGGCAATGTAGCTGATGAGGAATCATTTAAAAAGGGTCGCCCGGTCGGAAAGATATATTATTATTACGATGACAAAAACCGGCTGACTGACATCGTTCGGTATAACGTAAAGGCGAAACGCCTGCTGCCGGATTATATTTTTGAATATGAACCGAATAACGAGCTATCGGTCATGACGATTGTACCCGCCGGCAGCACGGATTACCAGAAGTGGTATTACAAATACGATGACAACGGGCTCCGGCTCGCCGACTTTTGTTACAACAAAAAACAGGAGTTGCTCGGCAAAATTGAATATGAGTATACTTTTAATAAATAGCATCTCCGGGTATTACCGGAATGTTCCCCAGATGCGATTCAAGCGCCCCATCCCGGTGTAACAACCGTACTACTTGCCGCATTTCTAAAAAAGGGTGATTTAACGGTAATAGATAAGAATTGGAATCTTTACCTTTTATGTCTACATTAAAGTTGCGGCAGGCTGCCGTATATAATTTATATGCAGACGCAAAAGGAATTTATACTGATCATCATAGCGGCAGCATTCCTGTTATTCATACTACTGACCTTCATACTCTCGATGCTGTTCTTCCACAACAGAAAACAGGCTGCCTTTCAAAACGAAATGG
>JBBSSY010000179.1:0-6823 GCA_038241595.1 Chitinophagales bacterium
AAAGCCCTGGAACACGCAAGCGACCATAAAAAGAACAGTGCCTCCGGTTGAAACCATGACTTTTTTTGCGGTGCATAAAGACATCATATCGATCATCGCGCTGGTGATCACGGCGGTATTGGTAATCAGGAGCACCCGTGTCTACATCAGGAACAGATTTTTCAAAACGACGCATCATGCAAAAAGCAATTCAATACAAAGACGTTAACCTGTCATACCAGGTTTTCGGCAACGGCAACCCCGTGGTGCTAATCCATGGTGTGGCGGAAGATGGCAATGTCTGGCAGGAACAGGTGGCCGCCTTACAAAAAACGTTCAAACTGGTTGTTATCGACCTGCCCGGAAGCGGCCGGTCTGCAGCCAATGGCCATTTCGCCATGGAAGATCTGGCCGATGCCGTGCATGCCGTTTTAGCCGCAGAAGTCATTGCCCAGGCCGTGCTGATAGGTCATAGCATGGGCGGATACGTGCTGCTGGCGTTTGCCGAAAAATACCCCGCGCAGGTCAACGCTTTCGGTCTCTTTCATTCATCGGCGTTTGCTGATGATGGGGAAAAAATGAAGACGCGCGAAAAGAATGTGCAGTTTATCCTGAAAAATGGAACGGAAGCTTTCCTGCAGCAGTCTACGCCAACGCTTTTCAGCGAATGGTCTAAAAAAAACGATCCTTCCATCGCTGTTGAATTGATCGAACGATATAAGAATTTCAGCCCCGATTCCCTGGCCGCATACCAGCAGGCGATGAAGGTTCGGCCGGATCGCACCGCGCTTTTCAAACGATTTGTTAAACCTGTACTTTTCATTATCGGTCGATATGATAATGCCATACCTTTCGCCGACAGTCTGAAACAGTGCCACCTGCCGGTGTTTTCGTATATCCATATTTTGGAGGACTCTGGTCATATGGGTTTGCTGGAAGAAACAGAGAAAAGTAATGCCATCCTGCAAAATTTTCTGCACGACGTATACTTAGAAAACAAATAGATAGTTGTAGGTGTAGGCATCGAAGAGTATTATCCCTGCTGATAGCTGAAAGCTAATTGCTGATTGCTGATTGCTGATGGCCCATAGCCAACAGCATTGAGGCGCTGCATATTTTAAACCTATTGCCTTACCCGACTTCCTACAAAAAAGCGTTCTGTCGGATGCGGAAAACAGTCTGTGGAATGAAAAGATTTCTGGTAATAGTTTCCTTGTTCATTTTTTGGGGAGGAGCAGCATCTGCTGCACATATTAAAGGCGGCGAGGTATTTTATACTTATCTCGGCCCGGGTGCCGGTGGCAACGACCGGTTCAGAATATCCGTGAAGTTATTTATTGACTGCGGTTCTCAGGAGGGCCAGCTGGATAATGACGTGAACGTCGCAATCTATAAAACGGGAACCAACCAGGCAGCACCGAATTCACCATTTACCCTGGGTAAAGTGGGCGATAATTTTTTACGGTTATCCACTCCCAGCCCCTGTATCATAAATCCATCGCCGGTCTGTTACCGCATCATGGTCTATTCAACAATTATCGAACTACCGAAGGAGGCGAAGGGATATACCGCACTATTTCAACGCTGCTGCCGCATCAACGGGATCGCTAATTTAAGTCCCAACAATTCAGTCGGCGCCTCCTATACCTGTGAAATCCACGGTTCAGAAAATCTCGGTCCGGCCGAAGTAAATACCAATCCGCAGTTCCTGACAAAAGATACCGTGCTGATCTGCCAGCGGAGAAGATTTTCACTTGACTTTAGCGCGCTGGATCCGGATGGCGACTCTTTGTCCTACCAGTTTTGCGCCGCGTACCAGGGTGGCAATGCCGGTAACCCGAGGGTGAACAACCCGTTGCCGCCAGGCGCGTTGCAAAACCTCAGTTACAGCAATGGCTTTTCGGGTGGCCAGCCACTTGGTCCCGATGTTACCATCAACCCGCAAACGGGTATTATCTCGGGAGTTTCGCCCAACGGAGGCGATTACGTGGTGTGCGTATGTATCACCGAATGGCGACGGGGCAAACCGCTTACTACGCACCGAAAAGATTTTATCATCCGGGTAGATGCCAATTGTGATTTTGCCGCAGCAGAACTACAACCATCTTATATTACCTGCGACGGCTACGATTTTACTTTTTCCAATGAGGCGCCATTTTCGGCGCTGATTCATACCTATTCCTGGGATTTTGGCGTGCCCGGCAGTACCCGCGATACCTCTTCGCTGGCCAGGCCCAACTTTGTGTTTCCCGATACCGGCGTCTATAAAGTAACCCTGATCATCAACCGCGGGGAAGAATGTTCAGACTCGGCGACGACACTCGTGAAAGTGTACCCGGGCTTTTTCCCTGGATTCATCGTGGACGGTTCTTGCAAACTGGCCGATTTTAAATTCATCGACACGACCAATACCCGGTATGGCCTGGTCAATAAATGGAGTTGGTCATTCGGGGACGAAACCACACTCGCCGACTCGTCGCATGCACAGAACCCGCATTGGCGATATACCAAAACGGGACTAAAAACGGTGTCTATGATCGTTGAAAGCAGCAAAGGGTGTATCGATACCATTACGCGAAATAATGTGGAGGTACGCGACAAACCGATAGTCACGCTGCCCTTCCGGGATACACTCATTTGCAGCATGGATACGCTGCAACTTGATGCAAAAGGCGGTAATAATTTCTCCTGGCTTCCTAACGCCAATATTATCAACGCCTATTCGGCTTCTCCGCTGGTGTTCCCGAAAACAACGACCACCTACCACGTAACGCTTGACGACAATGGCTGTATCAACAACGATTCCATCCGTGTGCGGGTAGTGGATTTCGTAACGCTTTCGGCAGGTGCAGACACCACGATTTGTTTGACGGATGCAGCATTGTTAAATCCATCAGGTAACGGGCTGCGTTACGTATGGACGCCAGCCGCGACGCTGAACAACCCACTCTTAAAACGTCCATCGGCTACACCGCTTGTGAGTACCACCTACCAGGTTACGGCAACGATCGGTAAATGCCAGGCCACCGACCAGGTGGTGGTTTCAACCATTCCGTACCCTACTTCCCGGGTGGGTCCAGACGCCACCATTTGTTATGATGATACGGTGCAGATCAGGGCGACCATCAAAGGCGCGGCATTTACCTGGTCGCCAGTCAACACCCTGATAAATGCCTCCACGCTCACCCCGATGGCATACCCGCTGCAAACAACCGCCTACGTACTCACCGTGACGGATGTTCTCGGCTGCCCGAAACCAGGAAGGGATACTGTCGTGATCACAGTTTTGCCAAGGATACTGGCCAATGCGGGAAGAGACACTTCGGTAATCGCTGGCCAGCCGCTGCAGCTTGAGGCATCCGGCGGCGAATTTTACGAATGGTCACCACCCCTTGGACTGAACCGCGCCTCAATCCAAACGCCCACTGCAATCCTCGACGACGACATGATATATTCGTTAAAAGTATCTACGCAGTTCGGTTGCTTTGCTTTTGATACGATTATGGTCAAGGTATTTAAAGCTGCCCCGGATGTGTTTGTACCGAGCGCTTTCACCCCGGGCAAATCTACCAACAGCCGGTTCCGCCCCATTCCGGTCGGCATTTCAAAAATTGATGTCTTCCGCATATATAACCGCTGGGGACAACTTTTGTACAGCAGCAACGACTCCACCACAGGCTGGGATGGCACCTTTGCCGGCAAACCGCAGGACGCAGGTACCTATGTATGGACGGTTCGCGCCAGCGATTATACCGGAAAGTCGGTCGTGAAGAAGGGAGCGTTGGTGTTGATAAGATAGCTATGAACAGTCAGCTATCAGCAATCAGCTGCTGCGCCAGCGGAAGCATTGTAAAATTACAATATAGGCTCTTTGTAGTTTGACTTTTTGCAGATACCTTTCCTGGATTCATATTTTGATAGCTGATAGCTGATAGCTGATCGCTGATCGCTGATAGCTGATAGCTGATCGCTGATCGCTGATCGCTGATCGCTCAAATAAGTCCCGAAATATCAATATCATCCAACATCGGCAGCTGGCTGGGATTGGTAAAGGCCTTGATGATCGCACGTTCATGGGTGGCCAGTATGTAAGAGAAAGATACGTAGAAATTAAACAGCTGATAAACATCCGAGATGGCCTCTGCTTCCACGAAATTACCCAGGAAAACCCCTTCGTTAAAAACAAGTTCCTCCTGTTCAATTTCATGAAGTTCACAAAAATCTTCGACTGTCATCGTATGATTTAAAGCCTCATCAGGCATTAGGAAATGGCTACCTACATGAAAATATTCGGGAAAATATTAATTCTTGGGATGAATTAAAAAGTGGTCCCTCGGTGGAAACTGATCCCGCTCCCAGTTCGTGGAAAAAACGGTTTTAACAGCTTTCGACACCTTGTCAACACTTTCTGATTTAACGACAAAATAGTTTGCCTTCGCCTGGTAACAGTCCTCAATAAAAGAAGGTTGGTGAAATTTTGAATAAATAATTATGGGAACGTTTTGATACTTTTCTTTAATGCGTAACATCTTTAGGCATGCAATGCCGCTCTTTCCAGGTAGAAAGATATCAAGGAATATATAATCGGGTTTTACCGTGTCGAGCATCTGGAACATCTCATCGCCTGATCGCGCATGATAAATTTTGTGTTTCAGTTTTAGTTCTTCCAGGCCCTGCTCAAACAGGTATAAGTCTTCTTCTTCATCATCCACAAAAAGCAATTGCAACTCCAGGTTTGTTTGTTCCCTGCTCGTTGACGATTCGGTATTGGCGACCGCCGGATCTTGTAAAGGATCTGTGACCATTTTTCTAAGTTAATCAGTTTATATTAGTTAAAGGGATAAATTTGAACAGATCCAGCCATGCGGCGTTGAACCAGTTCTTCTTTCGTTCCATTCCATAATTATTGCGCGAGTGACACCCTGATCTGAACACCTGCGCGGGTGGTAGTAATCGGTGCAGACGTCGATATCTTCGGTTCTACGCGACGCTGGTCAAAATACAATTTAATATTCACGCGGTTATTCAATACGTAATCAATAGATGGATTTATCGCGATGATACGCTGGCCGGCAGTAGGTAACGAAGCGTCCTGATCTAAACGGCTGTTGGAAGTAGCATCGTCGCGGATACTCAGGTCAAGCCTGAAATTAATATCGTTCTCCAGTTTCTTCGTATCTTTTTTGGTAAAAGGCACTTTGAAAGGCAATTTAAATCCTCTTTTCCGCCATCCCGCACCAATTACAAATTCCGTCGACCTGGATTCGCTTAACTGGAAATCTACCAGGCTCAGGCTCAACTGCCTGGACTTTTTATATTCAAATTTCGCCGACACCTGGTTGGTCAACTGCATATCGAGGTCGATCAATGGCGCAAACGCCTCAGACACTGACAGGTTCGGCACAAGAAAGTAAGGGATAAAGTTACCCGACAATGTATCAATAAAACCGGGCTGGCCGAGTAGCAGCGGATCTTCAAACAACAGCGCCGAGTTAAAGCTATTCATACTCAGGTTACTGGTATACGCATGTGAGAGCGTGAAATTGGTAAATATGCTCTGCAGCGCCGGTATCCTGGATAAACCGGTGTACGTCACCCGCCAGTTCGGCCGCGGCATAATACCGGAGAATGGATTGGAACGGATATTCGGGTTGTTTTGCTTTAGCAGCGTAATGCTTTCCGGGTCTTTTTTGGTGTACGCAGCGATGAACGACGGGATGAGCACATCCTGCGCGTACCGGCCGTAACCCTGCGCATAACCGTTTGCGCCTGTGCTTGTGGAGTAACCGTTCAGTTTGCCCAGGCGTTGTGAAAGGATTACGCGATTGGCCTCGAACTGCTGGAAGGTTGCCGACACCTCGTTGGCATTGTATTTTTCAAACATCGTTTGGAAGGATATAAAACTCACGTTGAAACTGCCTGCCGAATATGGATTGAGGCGCACAAATTTACTGGCGGCGCCGCCGACGGTGTCTTTGAAAAGTTCAGAATAGGTTTTACCAAAGGTTTTATCCAGGTTGAGGTCGATCGTGAGGTCGCGCAGCGGTATCAGCTGCGCAGTCAGGCTGATGCGCTGGTTATAATCCTGCCGGTTCAGGGTATTGAATAACGGGTTCCGTGTAAACAGACCCTGGGCAGCATAACGGTTGATGGTCGATGTATCAGGTTGCTTCCCGGTGATAAAGCCCCAGCCCGGTGTCATGGCACGCATATTCATGCCGAGAAACTGCGTACTGTCAAGATACCCCGCGAGGTTGGTGGTACCCACCTCGGAGTAATTGATACTCACCCGTTTAACAGACGTGAGCAGTCGACCAATAAATTTGACACTGCCGGGAAGCGTCGGCAAATCGTTGGGATCGCGTTTTACGCGTCGCTTTTTGCCGTTCACACTGGTATCGGTAGCCGGCGGTTTCGGTGTACCGGTGCTGTCGCCTTGCCCCGCCTGTGGCGCGTCGAAATCGAGGGCACGCAGGAAGCGCGAATTGCGGTATAGTTTTGTGAAATCGAGTTCGCCATTGGCATTTTTTTCCTGTCCGTTTGCTATAAAATTCCCGAGGCTTTTTGCCACCGGGTCAAGTGAAGCAGCGAGCCAGTTAAAACGGGCGATGTACGCAACTTTTACAGTGGTCCAGCTTAACAGTGGCAGGCTGGCCGTGGGCAATACATACGACAGGTTGGCCGTATGCTCATACGAGGTGTTACGACCGCCTTTAAAAAATTTGCTTTGAAGGCGCTGCCGTTCAAATTTGTCCAGCCGTCCCGAGTCTTCGTCTACACGTGCCCGGTTGGTGGCAGAAAAATCAAAATTGAGCGAGCGCGTTAAGTCCCATCGCAGGTTGTA
>JBBSSY010000180.1:0-6753 GCA_038241595.1 Chitinophagales bacterium
AGCTATCAGCTATCAGCTATGAGCTTTTTCACCTTCGGCGAACCCCCCTAATTAGAGCGATTAATTAATTTAATCTCCTCTCCTTTTCAAGGATGGTTTTGCGTAGCAAAACCGGGGTGGTTAAGCGGGTTGTGATGACGCGTATAAGTGATTTTTAAACGAATTTGTAAATAAATAAAAGCCGATAGCTCATAGCTGATAGCTGATAGCTCATAGCTGATAGCCTTCTTCCATGCTCAAAATTGCCTTCGACCCCATATATGCTCACCCGCTGCCGACCGGTCACCGTTTTCCGATGCTTAAATACGAACTGATACCGGGGCAACTGATGTATGAAGGTACGATTACGGCAGAGAATTTATTCGCGCCGGCGGTTTGCCAAGACGAAGTAATCCTATGGACACATACCCGAGAATACCTTGACAAACTAAAAAACCAGGCGCTGTCCGCCAAGGAACAACGCGCCATTGGATTCCCTCAGTCACCCACGTTAACACAACGCGAACTCATCATTTCTCAAGGCACGATCGATTGTTGCCATTACGCGATGGAATTCGGGGTTGCCTTAAACGTGGCGGGCGGCACCCACCATGCTTTTGCAGACCGGGGCGAAGGTTTCTGCATGCTGAATGACTTCGGAATTGCGGCCAATTACCTGTTGAAAAATAAGCTCGCAAAAAAGATACTGATCATTGACCTGGATGTGCACCAGGGCAACGGAACAGCAGCGATATTTAAAGATGTGCCGGAGGTATTTACGTTTAGTATGCACGGCCGGCATAACTACCCATTTCACAAAGAAATTTCCAGCCTGGATATTCCCCTGGAAGATGGAACAGAAGAGCATACATACATGTCATTGCTTCAACGAACCTTACCTGGTCTGCTGAACGCCGTGCGCCCTGATTTCGTTTGTTATTTATCCGGCGTAGATGTTCTTGACACGGACAAATTTGGCAAACTTCGGTTATCCATCGACGGGTGTAAACGCCGGGACGAATATGTCTTGTTGTTATTGCGCAAGAACAACTTACCATGTGCCATAGCGATGGGTGGCGGTTATTCAGAAGACGTTAAAATCATCGTGGAGGCGCACTGCAATACCTATCGCCTGGCGAAGGAGATTTATGCGCTATGAGGTTAGTACGGACGACACGTTTCTCACGATCAGATCTCTCGTGATCCGGGAGCGTACTTAGTCATGATAATGTTCTGACGGCATCCACGCAGGATTAAATCAAACGTCGGCGTCGTTATTTAATTCATCCGTTTCTTCAGGGTGGTCACCTGTTCCTGCAGGTTACTGACAAGTCCGGCCAACTGGTTCACGTCCCACCGCTGCTGGGTGTTGGCTTTAGTTACGACCACCTGTGCCTGCCATACCTCCAGGATATCATTGGCTTCCACATTGTAGGGCTGGTAGGTGGGGTTGTCGCTGATCAGCGTCCACTTACTCTTCGAACGGTTGTTCTTCATGATGCGTTTATACACGATGCCCTCCTGGCGCGAAACAACGATGTACGTGTTGTTATTTTTTACATCATCGAGCCGGTCCACTTTTTCTCCGACAATCACCGAACCGCTGGGCGTTGGTAACATCGAATCACCCACGATCTCGAAAGCCCGGTAATTGCCGGGAGCCAGCATCGGGAGCGTAAATGTATTGAGCTCGTCAATAAATTCAGGATCGGCATAACCTGCCAGGTATCCAGCCGCTGCTTTTACAGGGACAAGGTGGATCTCGCTGCCGCCGGATTCCATTTTGATGGCCCGTCTTTTAGCGAGGTAGTTTCCCTTCGAATCACTCAGGTCTTTTAACAAAAGGTCATCAAGTGACAGTTTAAAAATGGAGCCCACCAGCTCAAGCACTTCGATGCGTGGCTCCGCGCGTTCTTCTTCGTAGGCACCTACCAGCGAACGTTTGATTTTTAATTTGTTGGCAAATTCCTCCTGCGTCCAACCGCGTAATTTCCTGAGATATTTTAGATTTTTTCCTGCTAAAGACATAGCTAATAAATTTAGTGCTAAAATACTAATTTTTTTAACATGTATAAATAATTTTGCCTGTTAATTATTTATTTCATACACGATAGTCGTCCCACCCTGGTATTCTTCCGCTCATTCTTTCAAATCAATACTTTATTTTAGCTTTGAGGTATGGCTAAAGGAGTTACAAAGAAAACGAAAGAGACGCAGGAGAAAGAGCAACCGGTGATTCTGGTTACCAACGATGACGGCATTACCGCGCCGGGCATTCAAAATCTCGTGGAAGCGGTTAAGCATTTGGGTAAGGTGGTGGTGGTTGCGCCGGATAAGCCACAGTCGGGCATGGGGCATGCGATAACCATTGGGCAGCCGTTGCGCCTGACGAAGGTGAAATTTTTTGGTGATGTGGAAGCCTGGCAGTGTTCGGGCACGCCGGTAGATTGTGTGAAACTGGCGGTTGACAAGGTGCTGCACCGCAAACCGGATCTTTGCGTGAGCGGAATCAACCATGGCGCAAATCATTCAATCAACGTTATTTATTCGGGAACGATGTCTGCCGCAGTGGAAGCCGCGATTGAAAGCATCCCATCCATTGGATTTTCCCTGCTCGATCACAGCATTGACGCCGATTTTACTGCCGCAAGAAAATACGCCGGCATGATCGTCGAGGAGATGTTGAAATCGAAGCTCGACAAACATACCGTACTCAATGTAAACTTTCCCGCCATCACCGCAGACCTTATCAAAGGCGTCAAAATCTGTCGCCAGGCATATGCCAAGTATGAAGAGGATTTTATCGAACGCAACGATCCGAACGGCCGGTTATACTACTGGTTAACCGGTGAATTCGTGAACTTCGACGAAGGCACCGATACGGATGTATGGGCACTCGAAAATGGGTTTGTAAGTATCGTGCCTGTGCAATTCGACCTCACCAACTACGGGCTGAAAACCAAACTGGAAGAAATCTGGAAATTCAATGTTTAGAAAAGACAACCTGGGCTTCGGAATATTGCTTGGCTTTCTTGCACCCCTGCTGGGCATGCTTCTTTACTATTTCGTTGAATTTTATACGCGCAACGTGAGCTTTGTAGAATACCTGGGTTACCTGAAAAGATACAAGTCGCTGCTAACCGGTGTGTCAAGCATTTCACTGGTTGCCAATGCCGTGATATTTACCGTTTACATAAATACCCGCCGTGACGCCACAGCGAAAGGCATCTTCGTGGCAACGATTCTTTATGGCGTGGCAGTACTCGTAATTAAATTCTTTATGTAGCAGGCGTTTTATCTGAAATATATTCGAGGATGATCAATTGTCTTTTTAATAATCAATATTCGACACTCAATGCTCAATAATCGACTGAAAAAAAATGTCAATGTTTTTCAATGAACATTGAACATTGAAAATTGAGTGTTGATTATTCTTTCTTAAAAATTCCTTATATGAAATACTACATTATCGCAGGCGAAGCTTCAGGCGACCTGCATGGCAGTAATCTCATACTGGAACTTAAAAAACTGAATCATGCCATCAGCATTCGTTGCTGGGGCGGCGAGCTGATGGAATCGGCCGGTGCCACGCTGGTGAAGCATTACAAAGAGTTGGCATTTATGGGTTTTACCGAAGTCATCAGCAACCTCGGTACCATCATGAAAAACCTGCGTTTCTGCAAGGAAGACATCACCGCATTTCAGCCGGATGCCATCATCCTCATCGATTACCCGGGCTTTAACTTGCGTATCGCCAAATGGGCGAAGGAACAACACTTCAAGGTGATTTATTTTATCTCGCCACAGGTTTGGGCCTGGAAAGAGAACCGGGTAAAAGGCATCCGTAAAACGGTTGACAAGATGCTGGTCATTCTGCCCTTTGAACAGGCATTTTACGATCGCTGGAGTTACCCGGTAGAGTACATCGGGCACCCGCTGGTAGAAGTGATTGATAAATTCAGGAAAAAGTCTTTAAACGGAACCATCAAGGTGACGAAAACAAACCAGCCTAAAATCGTTGCGCTGTTGCCAGGTAGCCGGAAACAGGAAATTTTGAAGAAATTGCCCATCATGTTGCAGACCTGCCGCCTTTTTCCAGATTGTGCATTCGTGGTCGCAAAGGCGCCGGGACTGGACGATGAATTCTATACCGATTTATTGCAGGATTTTCCGAATGTGTCATCGGTAAGGAACGATACATACAAATTACTCACGCGGGCAGACGCTGCACTGGTAACCTCCGGTACCGCCACGCTTGAAACGGCCCTCTTCGGCGTCCCTGAAGTAGTTTGCTACAAAGGGAGCCAGGTATCGTACTGGATCGCCCGCAAACTCATCCGCGTAAAATATATATCACTGGTTAATCTTATTATGGATAAACTGGTTGTAACAGAGTTAATTCAGGACGAATTGACCGTACAGAACCTGGTTAAAGAATTAAACCTGCTGTTACATGACCAGGTAAAAAAAGCCCAGTTGGAGCGAGACTATAAAAAGTTGCGGGAGATATTAAGTGCCGGTGGCAATGCGTCGGAAAATGCAGCAAAAAGTATCGTCAATTATTTATCCGTGTCGCTGGAAAAAAACCAGCCGAATTAACATTACAATCAGCGCAAACAGGAACATGAATATGGAAATGCGGTTTATCCCGTGCATATATTTCATCCACTGGGAATTAGGCGCATTAGGGTCGCGTTTCTTGATGTAAAGGTATTCGGCGATCTGGTTTAAAATACCCATTTCATTCATTTCTATATTGAACAACAAAATTACCGGATTGTTTATAAAGTTTTAGTCGACGGCGTTAAATCAACCATTATTCCGCGCTATTTTATTTGGTTTCAATGCGGGTGCCGGTTATATTTGCAATCCAATTGGCATCAGGTTTTAACAGGCAAATGGGGGATTAGCTCATCTGGTAGAGCGCAAGCATGGCATGTTTGAGGTGATCGGTTCGAGTCCGATATCCTCCACGTTTAAAGGTGGTTACAGTTGTAGCTGCCTTTTTTATTTCTACAGATAAATCACGCAATATGGAAGAGGTACAATTACAACTTGATGATGATCGACAGGGGGCGTTTATATTAACGGACGACGGCCAGCAGGTAGGTGAGATGGTAATCGGTCTTTCCGGCGAAGAACTGAAAGTGTTTCATACCGAAGTGCTTCCCGAATGGGAAGGGCAGGGTCTGGGGAAAAAGTTGCTTGAGGCAATGGTGAACTACGCGCGCGAACATCAATTGCAGGTGATTCCACTGTGTACTTATGTACAGGTCCAGTTCAAACGGCACCCGGATCTATATGAGGATATCTGGAATCAAAGCAAGCCATAAGCGTACACAATAATCTATTTATGAAGAACTCATTACCGGCATTCATCATGTTACGGCAATCGTCGGAAGCAGCGTAGAGGTTGCCGATCCGGAGTTCTTTCTCTTGTATCATACTATTCATCGCCTTAGGCATACCAGGCCCTGCGAAGAGAAAATAGTAACAACAATTTCAACCGAAATTTTTTTTAAGCGTCAAGAATAATTAGTTTTGCGCCCTCTTGCCTGATAGTATAAGGGTAGTACATCAGTTTCTGGATCTGAGTGTCTTGGTTCGAATCCAGGTCGGGCAACAAAAAAGCAGCAAAGTAATTTGCTGCTTTTTTGTTGGGTATAAGTGTGCGGAAGAGCGATCTTTTTTCAGCACGCGGATCTTAAAGTGTTTTCAGGTACTCGATCACCGCTTTTCGTTTCTGATCGGTGAGTTTGTCACCAAAATCATGACCATAGTTTCCGTAGCCGGGCAGATCGGTATTATACACCGTGCTTCCGCCGGGTTGTTGCTCCGGTTGATATTCCCAGCCGAGTTTCTTATAGTCATACACGGGTTTGTCAAAATCCCTGCGCCAGTAGCGCGGCCGCAGGCTGGTGTTAAGAACTGCTTCCAGGTTGGGTACTGAACCATTGTGCAGGTAGGGTGCCGTGATCCATACACCGTCCAGCGGTGGAGCGATGTATCCGTTGAACGTTTCAATACGCGCAGGATGATCACCGGTTGTAAACCAGCTCTTATTAAACCAGGAAACAAACTGCGGGTTCTGCATATTGCTCTTGTATAGCATCGAGTCCGTCTTGATCACGGATCCGCTGATCAGGTAATTGGGATATTTGCCATCGTCGCCATATTTGCCATGGCATTTGGAACAGGTCTTTATAAAAACTGCCTCACCCGACCTGGCCAGCGACTGTTTGATTGGTTTTGGGTATTTTGGCGGTTTGATGGCGTTAATGAATGCCAGTACGTCGCTGATATGGCTGTCAACTTCCCTCGATTCAGCCGTATCCATTACCGTCAACAGATTGGAGGCCATTAAAAACTTCCCGAAATCCCCCCTGCCGAGTCCTGTGTAAAACATCGCATGTTTCTTTTTTAGCAGCCACCAGGCGGGTACGTCGGTGGGCACCACTTCGTCGGGCAAGTCCATCCCGGCGACCGGGTTCCATTTAAATGTGTTGGGATCCCGGTGCGCCACCAAAATGGCCGTCAGGCGGTTTGCCGCATTTACACCACGCACTTTGGTAGTCATTAGCGGCCCAATCGTTTTGGTTACGTCTATAAATGCTTTGGAGGCTTCAAATTTTGAGGGCGAAGTGTTCTTCAACACGTTTTCAAGCATTGTCAACGAGGCGGTGTTGATTTTTTCATTGGCAGTAAAATCAATAAATGTATTTCCAAGCCCGATGTACAGGGTGCTGTCAAAAACCTGCGAATGACAAGACAGGC
>JBBSSY010000181.1:0-6723 GCA_038241595.1 Chitinophagales bacterium
CCACCGTTGGATGCCGTTTGGTAAACGCCAGGTTTTTATGCACGCTCAGGGCACCGAGCGTAACACCCTGGTACAACTTTACGTTTTTCCCGATGACGGCGGTCTCCCCGATCACAATGCCGGTGCCGTGATCCATATACAGGTACTCACCGATAGTGGCGGCAGGGTGAATATCGATCCCTGTCTGGGAGTGTGCGAACTCCGTAAGAATACGGGGCAGCAGCGGAACGTCCAGTTTGACCAGGGCGTGCGCCATCCGGTACAGTGAAATGGCTTTGAAGCCAGGATATGCCCGCACCACTTCAAACTCACTTTTGGCTGCCGGATCGCCATTGAATATTGCTTCGATATCGGTATTTAACGTGCGGTGCAGCTCAGGCAAGTTGTTAAAAAAGTCAACGGCTTTGCCTGCGTTGTCGCAATCCGAACAGGCCGCGGTATTTTCCATCATCTCGAACAACTCTTTTTCGAGCCACTCAAACTCCACCTTGATTTCATCCACGGAGGTGAATGCCTTTTCAGACTGCGCGGGATACATCAAACCAAATACGCGTAACCCCCAGGCCGCTATCAACCCGTTGGATGGCACGCGCTCAGTTTCCTGCTGTTTCGTAAAAATGTGTTGATAAAATGATTCTCTCATGCGATCTTGAAACGGATGTAGTTAATGGGTAAAGATAGATAAGTTTATAGTTTGTGGTTTATAGTTTATAGTTAAGGTGTGGTCGATTGCAACCCGGCTATCAGCAATCAGTAGTCAGCTATCAGAAGAAGATAACGCAAGAATGCTACAAACAAATTAGCCATCAAAAAACCAATCGCTTGATTATTTTTTTGATGGCTGATTTGCTAAAAGCTGATTGCTGATTGCTGATTGCTGACTGCTGATTGCTGATTGCTGACTGCTGATTGCTGACTGCTGACTGCTGATTGCTGACTGCTGATTGCTGATTGCTGACTGCTGACTGCTGACTGCTGACTGCTGATTGCTGACTGCTGATAGCTGATTGCTGACAGCCGTAAGCGCGCAGCGCTTACAACGGCCTGATCCAGATGTTGCGGAAACTGATTGGCTCACTTTTATCGCCATGATCCTGAAGCTTAATGGGCGAAGGGCCATGTGGCGTATACGAAGGCTTGCCGCGGTATACCGTACCACCTTTTAATTCGGTATTATTTTGTACCAACACGCCGTTCATAAAAACAGTCACCCTTGCCGGGCTCACCACCCAGCCCTGTTTGCCAAAGACAGGCGCTTTCCAGATCACGTCATACGACTGCCAGACACCCGGTTCCCGGTTAGGATTCACCAATGGCGCTGACTGTTTATAAATACTGCCCGCCTGACCGTTTACGTATGTCGGATTATTGTAAGAATCCAGGGTCTGCAGTTCATATCCTGCATCGCCGGCACCGATCGACGCGAGAAAGATACCGCTGTTGCCCCTGCCCTGTCCGCTACCGGTGATATTCTGCGGTATCCGCCATTCTATGTGCAATTGGTAGTCAGAGAAAGACTGTTTTGTGTGGATGTTGCCCGTTCCCTTTTTAACGGTAAAGTATCCGTCTTCTACGGTCCATTTGGCGGCGGAACTGTCTTTATTGGATACCCACTGGTCTAGGTTTTTACCATCAAAAAGGATCACCGCATCGGAAGGCGCATCGCTGTTCGTGGCACCTGGGGTCACCACTTTAACGGCCGGTTCATAAAACTCCGTCAGTTTGGGATCTGTCGTCGTGTCTGCTTTCTGGCTCATGAGGCTACCTCCCCCGATGAACAGGGCGGCAAACAATAATCTGTATTTCATTGATATACTTTTAATTGATTAAAGGTTGAAGTTATAAAAATGTAGTTCCCTGCAAATAAATTTCCTGAAAAACAGTGGAACAGGAACGCATTTTGGTCATTTGGCGTGGTTATAACGATCGTTTAACAGCGTTTCAGACCGATAGAATCCAGCTCAGGGCGGTAGACGGGTGTAACGCGGCAATTTCAACAAGGATAATTGGCCGACAGGGAGCACAACTGATTTTACAAAGGGACAATATATCATTGATAGACCATTAAGTTGGGGAGGGGAAATTGTAGAGAGGTTTTCTACTTTTAACGCAGGGCTACCGCCCTGTGCCAAATGTATCGGCGTTACAAGGCCTCGACTTGTAATGATTCTGGCCTCCTACAGCCGCTGCGAATTGCCAACTGAAAATTGCCAACTGAAAACTGCCCTTAGGAACTGCCAACTTTACCCCCATGTTACGTGTTACCTCAAAAGAGATTAATTTTGCACTCGCGCTAATAAATTATGCAGGAATGACTGACACTTTGCGGAAACTGGCCGATACATTGGATGGAGATCTGTTTGTTGACGACACCATGCGGTTGCTGTACGCCACGGATGCCTCTGCCTACCGGGAGATGCCACTGGCGGTGGCGATACCGCGCACAACCGGCGACCTTAAGAAACTGATTAGCTATGCACATGCTAATCAAACCGCAGTCATCCCTCGCACAGCCGGCACCTCACTCGCCGGGCAAGTTGTAGGAAACGGCATTATCGCAGATGTGTCTAAATACTTTACAAAAATACTTGAACTCAACGTGGAAGAACATTGGGTGCGGGTACAACCGGGCGTAATCCGCGACGAACTGAACATGTTCCTCAAACCACATGGTTTATTTTTCGGGCCTGAAACGTCTACCGCCAACCGCGCAATGATCGGCGGCATGGTCGGGAACAATTCCTGCGGCTCCAATTCCATTGTCTACCGCAGCACGCGTGAACACCTTATAGCCGTAACAGCCATACTTAGCGACGGCTCCGAAGCATACTTTTCTGCCCTGGACATCGACACGTTCCACGCGAAATGCGAAGGTTCCTCGCTGGAAGCCGGCATCTATAAAACCGTCCGAAGCCTGCTCGGTAATTATGAAAATCAGCTGGAAATTCGCAAAGAGTTTCCCAAGAAAAGCATCGAGCGCCGCAATACAGGTTATGCCGTGGACGTGTTGCTGGAGTCGGCACCATTTACCGCCGGCGGACCTGATTTTAATTTTTGCGAGCTGCTCGCAGGCTCTGAAGGCACGCTGGCGTTTCTAACGGAAATAAAGTTAAACGTAGTGCCACTGCCCCTGAAGGAATCCGGTTTACTCTGCGTTCATTTTAATTCGATCGATGAGGCATTGCGTGCCAATTTAATCGCTTTAAAATACAGACCAAGCGCTAGCGAGCTGATCGATCATTACATCCTCGAATGCACAAAGGATAACATCGAACAAAGTAAAAACCGCTTCTTCGTGCTGGGCGATCCTGGCGCGATCCTCGTCATCGAATTCAACCGGTCTACCCGTGAAGAAGTGGTTGGCCTGGCCACGCAGTTGGAAGCAGACATGCGGGCGCAAAACCTGGGTTACCACTTCCCCCTGCTGTTTGGCGACGACACAAAAAAAATCTGGAGCCTGCGGAAGGCCGGACTTGGCCTGCTCAGCAACCTGCCGGGTGATAGCAAAGCCGTGCCCGTAATTGAAGACACAGCGATAGACGTGAACGACCTGCCCGCCTACATCCGCGATTTCAATGAGATCCTTAAAAAGCATGGATTACATGCCGTCCACTATGCCCACGCCGGCTCAGGCGAGATCCATCTCCGCCCGATCATTAACCTGAAAACGGTGGAAGGCAACCAGCTGTTCCGCATCATCGCGGAAGAGATCGCAACCCTCGTAAAAAAATACAACGGGTCACTCAGCGGGGAACATGGTGATGGTCGCCTGCGCGGTGAATTTATCGAACAGATGGTTGGCGCTAAAAATTACCGGCTGCTCAAAGACATTAAAAAAGCGTGGGATCCCGGCAACATCTTTAATCCAAACAAGATTGTCGACACGCCTTCCATGAATACCATGCTGCGGTATACGCCCGGTCAGCAAACACCTGCATTTGAAACCATTTTCCGATTCCCGAACCAGGACATCCTGCAACATGCTGAACAATGCAACGGCTCGGGTGACTGCCGAAAAACAGAACGCTCCGGCGGCACCATGTGCCCTTCGTTTATGGCTACCCGTAATGAGAAGGACACTACACGCGCACGCGCAAATATCCTGCGAGAGTTCCTGACAAATTCGGGTAAGGTCAACCGATATGACCACAAGGAAATTTATGAGGTGATGGATTTCTGCATTAGTTGCAAGGGTTGTAAATCCGAATGCCCGTCGAACGTTGATATGGCCAAGCTAAAGGCTGAATTCCTGCAGCATTATTATGATGCCAATGGCGTTCCCCTGCGGTCAAAACTCATCGCCCATTTTAATAACTCCTCGCGCCTTGGATCGATTGCGCCAGGTATTTATAATTTTGTAATGACTACGCCGGGTATAAGCGGCCTGGTTAAAAAGTTTGCCGGATTTGCCGCTAAACGGTCAATGCCTACCCTCTATAAAACGACCCTTAAAAACTGGTTCCGCAATCATGTTCCATCAGGTCCTGAAATCAAACAGCGCACCGTGTACTTGTTTTGCGACGAATTCACCAATTTCAATGACACCGAAATCGGCATCAAGGCAGTTACCCTGCTTGAAAAACTGGGCTATGAAGTGCTTATCCCGAAACACCTCGAAAGCGGCCGCGCCTGGCTGTCGAAAGGATTGTTGCGGGAAGCAAAAAAGATCGCTAATAAAAATGTGTCACTGTTGAGCCCGGTAATTTCTGCTGAAACGCCATTGATTGGTATCGAACCATCTGCGATCCTAACATTTCGCGATGAGTACGTTGACCTGGCAGACGATCAACAGCTGGCGGTGGCCCGGCAGCTTTCCTCCAACGTGTATTTGATCGACGAATTTATTGCCAACGAAATTGTTAAAGGTAATATCCGTCAGGAGCAATTCACTGCTGAAAAAAAACTCATCAAACTGCATGGACACTGCCACCAAAAAGCACTGTCCTCTACCGGACCGACGGTTAAATTTTTATCACTCCCTCAAAATTATACGGTAGAAACCATTCCGTCCGGATGCTGTGGCATGGCGGGATCATTCGGGTACGAAGAAGAACATTACGAACTGAGTATGCAAATTGGGGAATTGGTGTTGTTTCCAGCCGTTAGGTCACAGGATGAAGCGGTGATTATTGCGGCACCTGGAACAAGTTGCCGCCACCAGATCAAGGACGGCACCGGCCGGAAGGCAAAACACCCGGTAGAAATTTTGTACGAGGCGCTGATTTGAGCGGTTACAGCGGGTATATAACTCCTGCCATATCGCACTGAAATCAACATTGCGCAACGGTTGCCTGGACTGTTGGAAGATATTAATTATTATAACGTTCAAATCCAGCTCCCTGCATTTCTCAAATAAACCGTTTCGTACCCCAGGCGAATCCACCAGATCACTCCTGCCAGGCAAAAAATTTTTATTAAGAATCCGGTCCATACCAATTGCGCAGCGGGGGCCTGGCTGAACCAGTTGTTGGCGCGCTATTTTATATAACAAAAGCGCACGAACATCGGCAAAACGAATCGGAACATTTATAATGAAATTATTCAGCTGCACAAATTGCGGACAATTATTATTCTTCGAAAATAACACCTGTGAGCGCTGTGGCTTTCCCCTGGGTTTTGATGTCAACCGCCTGCAATTACTGCCACTGGTTGAAATTGAACCGGGCACCTTTAATATATTCAAAACAGATTCTGCAGAATTCCACTATTGCGCTAATCATTCATACGGAATATGCAATTGGCTGGTACCCGATGGCAGCAACACGCCCTTTTGCAGCGCCTGTTCGCTGAACCGCACCATCCCCAATCTCCAGAAACCGGAACATTTCAGCCGCTGGAAAGTGCTTGAAAATGCGAAACACCGGCTGGTATATTCACTTTTATGCATGAATTTACCCGTAGTGAGTAAAGTGCTCGACCCGGTAAAGGGACTTTTTTTTGATTTCATCGCCGACAAATCAGGCAGTACGAAACATGTGCTGACCGGTCATAACGACGGGCTCATCACCATCAACATCAACGAGGCAGACGATATTGAACGGGAAATGACCCGTAAGGCGATGGACGAAGTGTACCGTACGGTACTAGGTCATTTCAGGCACGAGGTCGGTCATTATTATTGGGATCTCCTGATTGATCATTCGGTGTACATCGACGAATTCAGGGAGCTATTTGGCGATGAACGGGCTGACTACCCGGAAGCGCTGTTACAACATTATAAACACGGCCCACCGGCGGGCTGGAACCTGGAATTTATCAGCTCCTATGCAAGCACGCATCCCTGGGAAGACTGGGCGGAAAGTTGGGCACATTACCTGCACATCGTTGATACCCTTGAAACGGCTTATGCATTTGGTTTAAGCGTGCAGCCGGTCATTGTAAAATCCACGGGTTATCTCGGTGCCCACATCACCGACGATCCGTATCGCATGGACAATTTCAACGACATACTGAATCTGTGGCTGCCGTTTACTTTTGCCCTCAACAGCGTCAACCGCAGCATGGGTCATGCCGATCTCTATCCGTTCGTGATCCGCCCCCGGGTGATCAGCAAGTTGGAATTTATCCATAAGATTTGTCACAACATTACGCATAGAGAAAGTTTGTAGTTTGTAGTTTGTAGTTAGAATAACTATAAACTATAAACTATAAACTACAAACTACTAACTTCTACTGGTGAAATGCCTGCGAAACAAACTCCAAAACAACCGGGAGCGCTGTCCG
>JBBSSY010000182.1:0-6706 GCA_038241595.1 Chitinophagales bacterium
CGTTGTCACCGAGGGCTATCGATATATCGCCCCTACGGGGCTCAAGAATAAAAATCGCTGCACTTAAATTATATCCCAACCAATCATTACGATGAAATTTCGCCGAAGTCGAAAAAGCTCAAAGCTGATAGCTCACAGCTGATAGCCAGCTGCCTAAGGCAGCTACGCCTCGTACTCCAGGATCGGGCGCAACCAGCGTTCGATTTCTTCGACCGGCATGTTCTTGCGGGCGGCGTAATCCAACACCTGGTCCTTTTCAATTTTGCCGACACCAAAATATTTACTCTCCGGGTGGGCAAAGAACCAGCCGCAGACGGATGACGCCGGATACATGGCCAGCGATTCTGTCAGCGTAATGCCGGTAAGTTTTTCCGCCTCGAGCAGGTTGAAGAGGGTGTATTTTTCTGTATGGTCCGGACAGGCGGGATAACCCGGTGCCGGGCGAATACCCATGTATTGTTCCTTGATCAGGTCTGCGGTTTCCAGGTGCTCCTCTTTGGCATATCCCCAAAACTCCTTGCGGGTTCTTTCATGCAACACTTCCGCAAATGCTTCGGCCAGGCGATCGGCGAGCGCCTGCAGGATGATCTTGTTATAATCGTCATGCACGGCTTCGAACTTCTGGATATGTTCTTCGATGCCATGAATGGTTACCGCGAAAGCCCCCAGGAAATCATGCTTGCCAAATTCGGCCGGCGCAATGAAATCCGCCAGCGAGAGATTCGGTTGCCCCGGCGCTTTTTTGATCTGCTGGCGCAGGAACTGCAGGTCCTGCGGTTGTACGGTACCGTTTTCTTCTTTAAGGATGGTGACCGTGTCTTTGCCATTTGAATTGGCCATCCAGAATCCAACAGCCCCTTTAGCCGTCAGCCATTTTTCTTCGATGATCTGGCGCAGCAATTCTTTCGCGTCGTTAAAAAGACGCGTGGCTTCGACACCTACTATTTTATCACTCAAGATCTGCGGGAATTTACCATGCAGCTCCCAGGCAATAAAGAATGGCTGCCAGTCGATGTATTTTTCGATCTCCCTGAGGTCGTAATCGGGAAACCCCTGTAAGCCGGTCATTGCTGGTGTAACGGGCGTAAAATTCTCCCAGTCGATTGCGACACGATTTTCCTGTGCCTTCTGGAAAGGCAGGTAATTTTTGGCCGTTTTTTTATTGGCGAAATCAGTTTTTAATTTTTGATATTCTTTGCTGATGCCGGCCAGGAATTCGGGTTTCTGTTCCTTGCTTAGTAGACTACCGGCAACGGTCACACTGCGCGAGGCATCTAGCACGTGCATTACGCCCTGGTCGTACTCGGGAGCGATGCGCACGGCGGTGTGCATGCGCGACGTTGTGGCGCCGCCGATCATCAGCGGGATGTCGAAATGCTGGCGTTTCATTTCCCTGGCAACGTGTACCATTTCGTCCAGGGATGGCGTGATCAGTCCGCTCAGCCCGATGATATCTACCTTTTTTTCTTTCGCGGTTTGCAGGATCTTATCAGCCGGCACCATCACACCCAGGTCGATGATGTCATACCCGTTACATCCGAGAACAACGCCTACGATGTTTTTACCGATGTCATGCACATCACCTTTTACAGTTGCGAGCAATATTTTTGCGGCTCCTTTACCTTCCAGGTTTTCCGTGCCGGAGGCCAGGTCCGCGAGGCGACGCTCTTCTTTTTCCGCTTCAATGAACGGGGTGAGAACGGCGACTGATTTTTTCATCACCCGTGCGCTTTTTACGACCTGTGGCAGGAACATTTTTCCGGCACCGAAGAGATCGCCGACAATGTTCATGCCATGCATCAGCGGGCCTTCAATTACGTCAAGCGGTTTCGGATATTTGAGGCGTGCTTCTTCAGTATCAGCTTCGATGTAATCGGTGATGCCGTTGACCAGTGAATGACTGAGTCGATTTTCCACCGCCTCGCTGCGCCAGGCCTCATTTTTAACTTCAGCCTTGTCTTTGGCTTTTACCGTTTCAGCGAAGGCCAGCAGTTTGTCTGTGGCTTCTTCATTGCGGTTTAGAATTACATCTTCGCAGAGGTCGCGGAGCGCTGGGTCGATCTGGTCGTATACCACCAGCTGGCCGGCGTTTACGATACCCATGTCCATACCTGCCTGGATGGCGTAGTACAAAAATACGGAGTGCATGGCCTCTCTAACGATGTCGTTACCACGAAAGGAGAACGACATATTACTCACCCCGCCACTTACTTTTGTCAGCGGCATTTTTTGTTTGATAATACGGGTCGCTTCGATGAAGTCGACCGCGTAATTATTATGTTCTTCGATGCCGGTGGCAATGGCGAAGATGTTCGGATCGAAGATGATGTCCTGCGGGTCATAGCCCACTTCTTCCGTCAGTATTTTATAGGCGCGTTCGGAAATGGATACTTTTTTTTCGAGCGTGTCTGCCTGTCCATTTTCGTCGAAGGCCATGACGACCACCGAGGCGCCGTAACTTTTACAAATGACTGCCTGTTCGATGAATTTTTCAACCCCTTCCTTCATCGAAATGGAGTTGACGATACATTTACCCTGTACGCATTTTAGCCCGGCTTCGATGATCGTAAACTTCGAAGAGTCGATCATGATGGGGATCTTGGCAATATCGGGTTCGGCCTGCAGCAGGTTAAGGTAAGTTTGCATGGCTTTTTCGCCGTCGAGCAGCGCATCGTCCATGTTAACGTCGATAATCTGGGCGCCGTTTTCGGCTTGCTGGCGGGCAACGGAAAGTGCTTCTTCGTATTTATTGTCCCGTATCAGCCGCGCAAATTTCTTTGAACCGGTTACGTTGGTTCGTTCACCAACGTTTACAAAATTCATCTCCGGGCGAACGACGAGCGGTTCGAGGCCGGAGAGACGGAGAAAGGGTTTAACTGGTGTTGTAGCCATTGTTGTTTTTTTTTGAACCACGGTGACAGTAAGGCACGAAGTAGCCACAGTGGTTACACTATTCGTTTCTTTTTTCCATCTTTTGCAAGTGGAATTTTACACGTTAAGATATCTAGATCTCTATTAATAGACACCTTCCATCACCGGTACCTCCCGGGGTTTAAACCCTTTCACCTGCTCCGCGATATGCCTGATATGATCCGGCGTTGTACCGCAACAGCCACCGACGATATTCACAAAACCTTCTTCGGCCCAGCCTTCGATGATGTGCGCGGTTTCATGGGGCTGCTCATCGTATTCGCCGAAAGCATTGGGTAAACCGGCATTGGGATACGCCGAGGTGTAGCAGGTCGCGATGTTGCTGAGTTCCTCGATGTGCGGACGCATTTCGGTGGCGCCCAATGCGCAATTTAATCCGACACTCAACGGGTTGATGTGGGCGATGGAAATATAAAATGCTTCGAGTGTCTGACCACTTAGCGTACGACCGCTGGCATCCGTAATGGTGCCACTGATCATTACCGGTAGCTCTGGGTGTTTGGTATCGCGGAAATACTTTTTGATGGCGTAGATGGCACCTTTCGCGTTCAGCGTGTCGAAAATGGTTTCGATGAGTAATATGTCCACGCCGCCGTCGTGCAGGCCCTTGATCTGTTCGTAATAGGCCGCGGCTACTTCGTCAAAGCTGACGGCGCGGAAACCGGGGTTGTTAACGTCTGGTGACAGGCTCAGCGTTTTGTTCAAGGGACCGATGGCTCCGGCGACGAACCGTGGTTTGTCCGGGTTCATGGCGGTATATTCATCGGCCGCTTTCCGCGCCACCTGCGCAGCAGCAACATTTAACTCGTAAGCCAGCGAATGCATGTCGTAGTCGGCCATGGCGATGGATGTGCTGCTGAACGTATTGGTCTCGATGATATCGGCACCTGCTTCCAGGTACTCTTTATGTATGCCTTCTATAATGGCTGGCTGCGTGATGCTCAGCAGGTCATTGTTTCCCTTCACATCGAGGTGGTACGATTTAAAGCGTTCGCCGCGGTAATCTTCTTCCGACAACTTGTGACGCTGGATCATCGTGCCCATGGCGCCGTCGATGATCATGATCCGTTCCTTTAAACACGCTTGAATTGTTTTCATAAATCCCTCCTTATTTCTTTAATTAGAAATGTTACAATACGCCTGCTCAACGCGGGCGATGATCAAATAGAACTTTGATGAACTGTAAAACGGGGGAGTAAAGCTGTGATGTGCCGATCCAGGGATATTCCGACGTTTATTAGTTCAGTTGATGAGTAGAACTGTTACCAGTTCCCGTCATCTGCAAAAACACCAGGCCGAACAATAAACAAATCCGCCTGAGTGAGGCGCAAAGGTAGGATATCGGGATGAATTTTAAAAGAAGTTGCCACTTCGTTGATTATCTGTTGGATACGTAGCTGCCAACCGGTAACCGGTTCGCCAATGAGCGGGCCAGGGTCATTTCGTCGGCGTACTCCAGTTCGCCGCCAAAGGCAATGCCGCGCGAGATGGTGGTAACATTGATATTGGATTTCGGCAGTTTCTTCTGGATGTAATAGATCGTGGTATCGCCCTGGATATTGGGGTTCAGGGCAAAAATCAGCTCTTGCGTGTCTTCTTTGGCTACCCGCTGGATCAGCGGTTCGATGTTCAACTGGTCTGGACCGATGCCATCGAGCGGGGATATAACACCGCCAAGCACGTGGTACACGCCGTTGAATTGCTGCGTACTTTCGATGGCGATCACATCTCGGATGCTTTCTACGACGCATATTATGTCCTGTTTACGCATGGTATTCGCACAAATGGAGCAAATGTCGTGGTCAGAAACATTGTGGCAGCGCTGACAAAACCTGATCTCGTTGCGCATCCGCACGACTGCCTCGCCGAATTGATGCACCAGGGCGCTGTCTTGTTTCAGCAGGTGCAACACCAGTCGGAGGGCTGTTTTTTTACCGATACCCGGGAGCCTGGCAAATTCATTCACGGCATTTTCAAGTAAGGCGGAAGGTAACTGCATGGTGCAAAGATAACCCGTTCAGGGCTTGGATAGTTATAAGGTAAAGGTGTCGTCGTTGTCCCAGTTGGCTTTCACCTTGGTTGGCTTTATAACACTAAAAACCTTTTCCGGTTGCAGTTTCTCGCCAAAAAATGATCCCGGGTCCCATTTGCCGTTGCGGTTGTCGTCGTACAGGATGCGGATCGAATAATCTCCCGGTTTAAAGAGCCTGGCATTGAAGATGCGCGCGTCCAGCGGCTGGGTGAAGACAATCTTGTCGCTTTGCACGAGCTGGAGTACCGGGTTGCGGCCCAGGTCAAGGTTTGGGAAACGCAGGCGCAGGCTGCCATAATCTGTTTCTTTCTTTGCTTTGAAGGTGAGCGTGTCTTTACGGATCAGCTGTTTACCGGTGCTGTCTTCGGCGAAGTCCTTCTCGAGGATGATGTTATAGGTGCTGTCGGGTATCCAGGTATGTACCAGGCTGAATACTTTGTTGGTACTGTCTGGTGTAAAGCGGTAACCTGTAAACGGCTGAAATTTATAATCGGCAAAAATGACTTTTGCCGTGTCGAATACTTTCAGCGGGGTGGAAAAAGAAAGCTGGAAATTGCTGAGCAGGTCTTGCTGGTTGTTGTCAAGGTTTGTCTGGAAAATGAGGCGTTTGTCCTGCGTTTTCTCCCGGCTGGTCAGGGGGGAAGGGGCGCCAACACTTTTTTTCTCATCAGTCACTGCCTGCGCGTAGGCATACAACGTATCAGCGATCGTTTTCTCGGTGACAACAACCGGTTTGGAAGCAAAGGCAAAAACCTGCGAGGTATCCAGGTAGCGGCGGGTACCCCCTTCATCTTTAAGTGCGTACAGATAAAACGTGCCAGCCGGCAGGAAACGGAACCGGTAGTTACCGCTTGAATCCAGTTTGGCGTAATAGCGCGGACGTTCTTTCACTACGGCCGAATCGTCGCCGCTGCGGTGCAAGATCGCTATCAGGGTGCTGTCTGTTTTGCCGGTTTCCGCAATAATTACTTTGCCGCTCAGCTCGTTTTGGTCGATGACAGAACCGGTGGAAAAAACATACGTGAAGTTCTTCAGCTCATTGCCTTCGTTGATGTCGCGGATGGCATTGCCGAAATTCAGGGAGTAGGTGGTAGCCGGTTCGAGGGTGTCTTTTATCCGCACGGTGACAGTACGCAGTTTAAATTCAACCACCGGCTCTATTTTAGCGGTGGGCGATACGATGAGGTTTTCCTGTATATTCTGCACATCCACGTATTCATTGAAGCTAAACACGATCCGGTTCCCAGTAAAATTAACGGAGGAGTCCACCGGGGTCGCTTGTACAAGTCGTGGTGGCAATGAATCGCGCGGGCCACCGGTTGGTGGAATTATATTGGCGCAGCCCGGAGGCAAGACAAACATCGTAGCAAGCGCAAAAATCCCTATAATAAATACAATCCCTTTTTTCATTTCGGAGTAATCAAATTTAATTTATAAAGCACGGGCGAAATTACACCAGTAGCACCCCGCTTTTCCGCAACCGGTATAAAAATCAGCGGCCTGTATCGCATGCCAGCTTGATTCAATCTGCCGGGTGACGGTCTCTATATCGGCCGCACCTACCCGCACTTCTATGGAATGCAGTTCCTTATTTTCATCCGGCTCCAGAAATTCGAACACGACGCCAACCACGTTCCAGGCTTGGCCGGGATAGTTGTCAACCAAAATCTTATAAAAAACCGCCTGACGCCAGTAATTGCCACCGTTCGGCAAGTCTTCGTTCGGTGGTTGTACCTGTATGAA
>JBBSSY010000183.1:0-6689 GCA_038241595.1 Chitinophagales bacterium
CCACCAGTAATTTGTCTTTCGTTACCACCGGGAAGTGCACGAACGCCACAACCAGCGCCAGGCCGATGATACCAAGCGCAGTTTTAATCGCAAATTCTTTGCTGATATGTCGCGCACCGATTATTACGAAGGGCAGGTTAACCAGCACCAGGAAATACGAAATGGGAATTTTAGTGATCTCGGTAATGAGCAGCGAAATGCCGGTGGCACCTCCATCGATAAAACCACTTGGCAATAAAAAACTTTCCAGTCCGAAGGCTGCAGCAAATACCCCGCTGGTGATCAATAAAAAATCTTTCAGGCGGGCGATCAGTGACACCCTGAAAGCCCTGAACGCCTTCGCCCGGCCATACGTTGACGAAACCGCGCGACCGGTACGCGCCGGTTTCGTGCTGTCGGGGAAGATACGAATAATTAGGCTGTTGATTATGGATCTCATTCCCGCGGTTTTTTTGAAAATAAGCAATAAAATCTACAAATTGTTTTCTTGCCGCCCTTTTGAAAAGTTGGGCGCGTCACGCTCAACAAATTGCCTGGAATATTTGTTGCCCGTCTTTGTATGAACGCTGCCACACTTATATTTCCACACCAGTTATACCGGCTGCATCCCGCCGTGGACAGGACGCGAACGGTTTATCTCGTGGAAGAAATACTGTTTTTTAAACAATTTAATTTTCACAAACAGAAACTGATCCTGCACCGGGCAACCATGAAAATGTACCAGGCATACCTGGAGGAACAAAACATCCCGGTGATTTACATTGATACAACCGATGAGCGGTCAGATGTACGCATCCTGGTCACCTGGCTCGCAGCGCAGGGCTGCCGTGAAATCTTTTATTCAGATGTCACCGATGACTGGCTGCGCAAACGGATCGCTACAAAGGCAACTGCGTTGAAAATAAAAACAGTTGTTGCAGACAGCCCCAATTTTCTTCATACCCTTGGCACCGGCAACGAATATTTCAATACCAAAAAAAACTATCTCCAGACCGACTTCTATATCTGGGGCCGCAAACAATTAAAATTGCTGCTGCATACCGGCAATAAACCGGAGGGTGGCAAGTGGACCTATGATGAACAGAACCGCCTGAAATACCCCAGGACGAAAATACCACCCAACATTACGTTTCCGCAGGAAAACCCGTTCGTGGCAGAAGCAAGGGAATATATCGACAATCACTTTCCAAACAATTACGGGAAACCGACTTTCGAAAAAGACGGCTTGCCCGTTTTTTACCCCACCACCTTCGAGGAAGCCGAAACCTGGCTAGACAATTTCCTGGAACACCGGTTTCTTTTTTTCGGGGATTACCAGGATGCGATGGTAGCAAACGCACACTTTCTCCATCATTCGGTATTAACCCCGATGCTTAACACCGGTTTGCTCAGCCCCGCCCAAATCATTACCCGGGCCGTTAAAGCGGCGCCGGCATTCAATGTCTCGCTGCATTCGCTGGAAGGCTTCCTCCGGCAAATACTGGGCTGGCGTGAATTCATCCGCATCGTATATGAACGCGAAGGCGTGCGCCAGCGTACAACCAACTATTGGCAATTTACCCGGAAAATACCCCACAGTTTCTGGAGCGGAAGCACCGGTATTGTACCGGTAGACAACGTCATAAAAAAACTCCTGGCCACCGGCTATTCGCACCACATTGAACGATTGATGGTAATGGCCAACTTCATGCTGCTGTGCGAATTCGACCCCGACGAAGTTTACCGCTGGTTTATGGAAATGTACATCGACAGCTACGACTGGGTGATGGTGCCCAATGTCTATGGCATGACACAATTTGCGGACGGCGGTTTGATGGCCACCAAACCGTACATCAGCGGCAGCAACTACATTATGAAAATGAGCGATTACAAACGAGGCCCGTGGAATGAAATATGGGACGGACTATTCTGGCGCTTCATGCATGTACACCGTGATTTTTTTGAAAAGAATCCGCGCCTGGGCATGTTGCTGAAAACTTTTGACAAAATGCCCGCGCTGAAACGCAAGACGCATCTCGATATCGCAGAAAAATACCTCGCCTCGCTGGATGTTGACAACCCCGTTACGCAGCCATCGATGTTTTAGCATTCTCCCGCAGCCAGCCAAATCGGGGGGGAAACTTTTCCTACATTTGCCCCTATGCAGATCACTCATACCGACATCTACCGGTTCAGCATTCCAATGAACCCGTTTACTATCGCGACGGGTACGATGCATTATGCGCAAAATATTTTCATCCGCGTGTTTACGGATGAAGGCTTTTACGGGGTTGGCGAATGTTCGGCCTTCCCGATGATCGTCGGGGAAACACAATCTACCTGTTACGAAATGGCCAAAGAATTCGCCGCGTTGTGGAAAGGAAAAGACCCCCTGGACATTGCGCTCCGCCTGCAGCAATTACACGATTTCACCGCGTTCAATCCAACCATCAAAAGCGCTTTCGATATCGCGCTGTATGACATTGCGGCAAAAAAAGCCGGCAAACCGCTATACGAATACTTTGGTGGAAGCAGAAAGGAAATGGAAACCGATCTCACCATAGGCATCAACACCCCCGTAAGGATGGCCGCCACCGCAATCGCCTATAAAAAACAGGGGGTCCGAAAGATAAAGATCAAACTGGGTAAAAACGGGTCGGAGGACGTAGAAAGGGTGCGGCTAATCCGTGAAGCCGTGGGCGAATCGCTCTCGCTTCGGATCGATGCCAACCAGGGCTGGGACTACAATACCGCAGCCAGCGCGCTCACCGCCATGGCACCTTACCACGTGGAATTTTGTGAACAACCCATGCGGGCCTGGTTTGATTATAAACTACCTGCACTCAAGAAAATATCCCCCGTGCCGATCATGGCCGACGAAAGCATGTTCAACCACCACGATGCGCTGCGACTAATTAAAGCGGACGCCTGCAGTTATTTGAATATTAAATTTGCAAAGTCGGGCGGCATCCACGAAGCGATAAAAATTCATGCAATCGCCCAGGAGTATGACATGCCCTGCATGATGGGTGGCATGCTTGAAAGCCGTATTGCCCTCTCTGCATTTGCGCATTTTGCCGCTGCGTTTGAGCAGGTAAAATATTTCGATATGGACACCTGCCTGATAGGGCATACCCTCGACCCGGTTACCGGCGGCGTAACTTACAACGGTTACCTCGTGCAACTGCCGGAAACACCCGGTATTGGCGCCGATGCTGAAGAAAATTTTTTACAAAGCCTGGAAAAAACAACCGTATAAACTTCGCTCATACAAGACAGTTATCCCTGTTCTGTGTGCAACCCTACTTAAAAAAATCAGATGGACCTCGCCCCAAAAAAAGCCAGTCAATCTTTCGTCGGAATGATGGAGATCGTGCTACCCAATGATACCAATACCTTTGGCAACCTGATGGGCGGCCGCCTGATGTACTGGATGGACATCGCCGCCGCGCTGGCAGCCATGAAACACTGTGCATCCCCGGTAGTTACCGCATCGGTCGATAACATTTCATTCCAACTGCCAATTTTGCTTGGCAACGTGGTACACATAGAAGCCAAAGTATCCCGTGCGTTTAATTCTTCGATGGAGATCCATATGAACGTGTGGGGCGAAAACCCCCTGCTTCAGAAAAAATATAAAAGCAACGAAGCGTATTTTACTTTTGTTGCGCTCGGTACTGATGGCAAATCACGACCGGTGCCGCCCGTGATCCCGGAAACAGCAGATGAAATGGCACTCTTCGATGGTGCCCTGCGCAGGCGGCAGATCAGGCTGATCCTCGGGGGCAAAATGAAACCCCAGGATGCCGGCGAACTGCGCGCGCTTTTTTTAGGGGAATAACTGAACGTCATGATTGACGCCAACTGCCGTTTTCAAAAATCGCATTTCAGGCATCCAAAACACATGAAGGAAACAATTTTCTTCATAATTCGTTATTTTTGCACGTATGTTTAGACAAGAAAACCGAAAAATCCGGATCGCTATATTAGATCTCTACGAAGGACAGGCAAACCAGGGCATGCGTTGCCTGCGCAATATCATCAGCGAATACGGCGAAAAACACCAGCTTGATATCACTACAGAAGAATACGAGGTAAGAATTCTTAACCAGACACCCGATCTAAGCTACGATATTTATATTTCCAGCGGCGGACCAGGCAGCCCCCTTGATAGCGAAGGCAGCAATTGGGAGGCGCACTATTTTAACTGGCTTCAAGCAGTAGAGGCATATAATAATAACGAGCTCAATGCGGTTAAAAAATACGTTTTCTTCATCTGCCATTCATATCAACTCGCCTGCCGGCACTACAAAGTGGCCAATGTCTGCCAGCGCAAATCCACCGCTTTTGGCGTTTTCCCAATTCACACCGTATTAGACGGCATCGATGAACCTGTTTTCAACGGTCTGCAGGATCCATTTTATTCGGTAGATAGCCGTGACTTCCAGGTCATTGAACCGGATCATCACCGCCTCGATACCATGGGCGCAAAAATTCTTGCCCTGGAAAAAGAGCGGCCGCATGTCCCGCTTACACGCGCCCTCATGGCCATCCGCTTTAATGACTATATGATCGGAACACAGTTTCACCCGGAAGCCGATGCCTCCGGTATGAGCATGTACCTGCAGCGGGAAGACAAGAAACAAATGGTTATCGCCGAACACGGAGAATTGAAATGGAAAAGCATGATCGAACAATTAAACGACCCGGACAAGATCAGGTATACGTATGCTCACATTCTCCCCAATTTTCTTGAAATCGCCATGAAAGACCTGGGGTAGAACCCGGTTAGTTTGGTAACTTTCGTGAAATAACAGCCATGATCCCGGAGATACGCGCGGCTTTCAACAACGAATTTACAGAAGAAAAATACCAGTCTTATTTACAGGACCTCGACCGCAACCATCCCGGCGCCATTGAATTTCGCATCGCGGAAACACCGGTATTTGTGCCGAAAGATTTTACCAACAAAATGCTGGACGCCTGTGAAAGCATCGTAGACCATATCATGGAACCATCGTTCCTGGAATTGTCCAACCGGGCAATCCCAGCAAACGTCAACGTACCGGGCGACAACGGCCACCCGCATTTTATTGCCTTTGATTTTGGCGTCTGTGAAAATAAACAGGGCGAATTGGAGCCACAGCTGGTAGAATTGCAGGGCTTTCCAACGCTTTTTGCATTCCAGGTATTTCAGCCGAATGCCATCCGGGAAAACTTTCGCATCCCCGGGGGATTCGACTGCTACCTCAACGGCCTGGACGAATCCGCGTATATACAACTGCTTACCGAAATCATCATCGGCCAGCATGCGAAGGAACAGGTGATCCTGCTTGAAATATTTCCTGAAAAACAAAAAACACGCATAGATTTTTACTGCACGGAAGATTATCTCGGCATTAAAACTGTTTCACTCACCGATATTATCCAGGAAGGCAACCAATTATATTATATAAATAACGGGCAAAAAACACGCGTAAAACGGATTTATAACCGCATCATTTTTGATGACCTGCAACAGCAGGCCCCCGAAGTGCAGGAAAAAGGCAAATTCCTGCTCGAAGATCTCGATGTGGAATGGGTGCCACATCCCAACTGGTTCTACCGAATCAGCAAATTTACCTTGCCGTTTATCAAACACCCCTACGTACCGGAAACCTGGTTCCTGAATGAAGTAAAAATCATCCCGCCCGACCTGGAAAATTACGTCTTGAAACCACTCTTCTCCTTTGCCGGCCAGGGCGTTATCATCGACCTCACAGCTACGGACATTGGAAACGTAAAAGATCCCGAAAACTGGATCCTTCAACGTAAAGTAAAATATGCCGATGTAATCAAAACGCCGAACATGCCTGCCAAAGCGGAGATCAGGATATTCTATTTCTGGAAGTCCGCCGACGAAAGGCCCGTACCTGCAAACAACCTGGCCCGCATGAGCAAAGGAAAAATGATCGGTGTTCGATATAACAAAGACAAAGACTGGGTAGGTGGCACCATTTGCTTCTTTGAAAAATAAGTATTCACCCGGCAATCATGGAAAATTTTGCAATCAGGGAAATCATCCCGGCAGACAACCAGGACATAGCGATCATCATCAGGGAATCGCTTGAGGAATTTGGTGCAAACAGACCTGGAACCGTTTATTATGACGAATCCACGGATCACTTATATGAATTGTTTCAAACGCCCAAGGCCGGCTATTTTGTTGCATTGCAAAATGACACAATAATTGGTGGGGCAGGCGTATTTCCCTCCAATGGCTTGCCGGCCGACACTACGGAACTCGTCAAAATGTACCTCGCTAAAAGTGCACGCGGCAAGGGTATTGGCAAAACACTCATCGATCACTGTCTTGCTTATGCGAAGAAGTCAGGATACACGGCTGTTTACCTGGAAACCATGCCGGAACTAAAAAAGGCACTCGCGACCTACGAAAAATTCGGGTTCGAATACCTTTCTCATCCCATGGGTAACACCGGCCACTTCGGCTGTGATCGCTGGATGCTTAAAAAAATATAAAGACCCTGAGTAAACAGGGTCTTTATCCTAAATTAAATTAAAATTGTTCTATTAGTTTCTCCTCAAACTTTCTACCTGCGCTTTGCTCAAATATACCTGGAAACCAATGCGTAAGTTAAAACCACCACTCCCACTCAAGCCTTCCAACTTTGAGTGGTTAAAACCTGCGACACCTTCAATAGCTACATTCC
>JBBSSY010000184.1:0-6654 GCA_038241595.1 Chitinophagales bacterium
ATAATCGCGGTCAGGAAGCCCGATGCCTGACTGGGTGTAAACGGCAATATTGACGTCGCTCTTCTTTTCATCCGGACCAATGTACTGACCGAGCAACAACGGATTGCCGAGCACGTTCTCCGCCGCTACAAAGTGCAAAATGCCTTTTACGTTCCTGATAGAATCGATCTGCCGAAGCGCAGGTTGAATGGGTTCGATCCCTCTTTTTTCGATGGTCGCCGTATCCAGACCCGACAGGTAGAGGTCGCCGACTTTTTGTTCGATGCTTCCTGTTGCATGCTCCGCTGTGGAAACATCCTCCAGGATGCCTTTTAATTTTTTCTTCGTTGCGTTGACCATATCCATGATTGAACCGATCCTGGATTCAGTCGACGGGATGGAGGCCGTGTCCGTCCATTTGCCATTCGCATATTCAAAAAAATCGTCTCCTGCTTTTACCGCCGGTTTAATGTTGGCCAATGAAATATATTCAACGGTCGCTTTTTTATCTTCCGATTTACAGCCGGCGAAAAAAGTTGCCGCAAGCAAAACGGGCATTCCAACTGATAATAATCTATTCATGCCTATTGATTGAATACTTAAAATAAAAAACTTCCCGGAAACGGGAAGTTTTATTTGATAAACGATTATTTTTTATAAAATCTACACGAGGGAAATATCAAAACTCACAAGCTGTACAAACTCGTTGATACGCGCATCGATGTCTTCTTTCGAAATTTCGGTCAGACGGAGCGTGCCAAATTTTTCCACGCAAAAACTTGCCAATGCCGATCCCACGATAATGGCCGTTTTCATATTTTGGAACGAAATGTCTTTGGTACGTGCGATGTGCCCGATAAATCCACCGGCGAATGTGTCGCCGGCACCGGTTGGATCGAATACATCCTCCAATGGCAAGGCCGGCGCAAAGAAAACCTGGTCACCATGAAAGAGCAGCGCACCGTGTTCTCCTTTTTTGATGATGAGGTAACGCGGGCCCATCTGCATAATTTCCTTGGCTGCCTTTACCAGCGAAAACTGCGAACTCAGCTGCCTGGCTTCACTGTCATTAACCATCAGGACGTCTACTTTTGCCAATACTTTTTCCAGGTCATCCATGGCAGTTTCCATCCAGAAATTCATGGTATCAAGTACAATCAGCTTTGGTCGCGTTTTCATCTGTTCAATGACACTGAGTTGCACGGATGGCAATAAATTACCCAGCATCAGGAATTCCGCCCCCTGGTAGCTTTCGGGTACCACAGGAACGAAATCACCCAGTACATTTAATTGCGTTTCCAATGTATCGCGTGTATTCATATCCATGTGGTATTTTCCACTCCAGAAAAAAGACTTTTCGTCTTTTTTTATTTGGACGCCCTCCAGGTCAACGCCTCGTGCACGCAGGGCGTCCAGTTCTTCTTCCGGGAAATCGCCACCAACCACGGAGATCTGCTGGATGGGCTGCATAAAATTGGAAGCACTCCATGCTATATAAGTGGCAGCACCGCCTACTATTTTATCACTTTTCCCAAAGGGAGTTTCAATGGCATCAAAGGCCATCGAGCCAACAACTATTAAAGACATAACGACTGATTTTACCCGCAGGGATTTGATTGAGTAATAGGAATTGCTTTACAGATCCGGCAAAGCGGTGCAAACCTACTTGATTTTTCCCGTTTGGAGCCTCGTGCTTTTTCCAGTCGGGACGTGGCGGGCGTTGAGCGCCTGGTTTTCCAGGTTGGAAACGTTGCGTTTTACAACCTTGGATAAACTTTCTGCCCGACATGATTCCATAACAAATGCACCGGTATATCTTTGCCGGGCTCATGGCCAGAACAAAAAATAAAAAAACCGGCACCAGCAGGCAGATTATACTGGAAGCCGCTGCAAAATTGTTTTACCTTAAAGGTTATGCAGCCAGTTCGATGCGGGAACTTGCAGAAGAAGTCGGTGTAGAAGCTTCCAGTCTTTACAATCATATACGGTCTAAATCATCTATCCTCGAACACATCTGCGCAAATATTGCAGACACATTTACAGCGCACCTGGACATTATTGAAAAAAGTGAGCAAACCTCAATCGCCCAGGTTGAATCATTGCTGCGCTTTCAGATCCGTCAAAGAATCTATGACCACGAACAGATATATACCAGCGACCGGGAGTGGAAACATCTGCCGGAACCCTATTTATTCACCTACCAGGAGCAGCGCCGCAGCTACCGCAAGCGGATGTCGCTGATCATCGAACACGGCATTAGCCGCGGAGAGATCCGGGCCATGGATGCGCCGACGGCTGTATTAACCATCCTGCACGCCATTGCCGGTATTGAAACCTGGCACCGAAGCAACACGAGGATCAGCGCCGAACTGCTGGAAGATAATATGGTGATGATTTTAACGGGTGGATTGAAGAAGTGAAGCTTCCTGCAGTCGGCTTGCAGCAATAAGTAATCAGCAATCAGCTGGAAATTTTACACCGAAGAAAAATTTGAAGATTTTATTAGCAACTGGTTACTCTTTTTAATGGTAACTTTGATCAAATTTCCGGATATGAAGAGGATGTTATTTTTATTACTGCTCACTGGAGGAAGTTTTTACACAGCAGACGCGCAATGTTCAATTTGTACCCGCACTGCACAACAGTTGGGAGAAAAACCAGCGAAAGCACTAAATACCGGGATTCTTTACCTGGCAGCAGCACCTCTTGCTATCGCAGGTTTTATTGGGTATAAGTGGATTAAAAGTGGGAGATAGTTGCGGCCATCAGTAATCAGTAGTCCGTAATCAGAAGGAATTCATTAGCAGGCCGCCATTTTGTGCTGTCCTGGCCCACCCGACCGTTTGTTTCTAAGATAATATCATCCTAGTCAACCGCCATTATTATTAATGTAGTATTTCATCTGTTGCGATTAATAGCCTGGCTACCTGGCATTTTGGCTTGCCTTCGCAGTTTCAGCAACTTTTCATTCTTCCAATAGGTGAGCACGGCCACATTTTTTGCTATGATATAGCCATTTCGGCCATCGAGAAATCCGAGACGAATAAAATAACAGTTGAAAAATGACCAGGCTGTTTTGACGGCTTGCAGGTACCGGTTGGTTTGTCTTCCCTGTTGAAACATTTCTCCGGCCGATAGCGTGCTGTATTTTTCGTTTTTGGAAAGGTGCTGTTCAAGAGAATCATACGCAAGATGCAGCAGATCAGCGGCCAGGTGAAACTGGCTGGTGCCAGCTCGCATATGAACATGTTCATGAACCACCTTGTCAGACCATTTCCCTTTATTTCGGTTGTACAGACGTAGCTTTCTATCCGGATACCAGCATCCGTGCCTGATCCATTGCCCGCAGTACCGGTTCAGGCGGTTCATGGTATACGCATCATAGGGAAAGCCAGCCGCCTTCTGCGCCAGTATTTTGTCGACCAGTTCATCACTTAGGTACTCGTCGGCGTCTAGATTAAGAACAAAGTCGGATGACGCTGCGTTTACAGCCGTGTTTTTTTGGTTCCCGAAACCTGTAAATTTATGTTCGATGAAAGTAATACCCATCGACAGGCAAATGTCTTTGGTGGAATCTGTAGAATAAGAGTCTACCACTACAATTTCGTTTGCCACCCGCCGGGAAGATTCGATACAGCGAAGAATATGTTCCCCTTCGTTAAAGGTGATGATTACTACAGTCAGTGACGCCATGTAAATACAGAATTTTCCAGTTGCTGTTCACCCCGTAAATTTGCGTGGATACAGGCTCTTTTGCATTTTGACGGCAATCCTATATTAAAATTGCAAATTTGCCTTAATTATATTTTCTGAAACATTTAATCAGGCTTCAAAAAAACTGCATCAATGAGTGATGTAAAACCGATGATAAGTCAGGTTGTTTCCGGCATCCTGGAAAATTACTTCGACAAGATCCTGGTTATAACACTGGAAAGAGCGACCGAAAGACAAAAACAGGTTAAGAAACAGCTCGCCGGTTTAAACTTCGATTTTTTTTATGGAATAGATAAACTTAACCTGAACTGGAAGACGCTCCATGAACAGCTGATGTACAACGATGTGCGGGCACGTGAATTGAATCGTTTTGGAAAGGGTATGGCGTTGGGACATGTAGCCTGCGCCTTATCGCACAGGCAGGTTTATGAGTACGTGGTAGAAGAGGGTTACCAGCGCGTTTTGGTGTTTGAAGATGATGTGGTACCGCTGTTTAACAACCTGCACAAATTGCCGGTTACGATCCAGGAGTTACCGGAAGATTGGGAGATGGTTTACTTCGGGTATGCAAAAAATGAGGAGATCACGCCGAAATTAAAACGCAAACAGTTTTTTTACAAGATGCTCAGCCCGCTGGGGCTTGTGAAGCTAAGTCCGTTGATGGTGAATAACCTGTTACCCCGACCTTTTTCTGCGCACCTTATGCGCGCCGGTCTACATGACCTGCTGCATGGGTACGCGATTTCGCAGGAGGCCTGCAAGAAATTAGTCAAAGCCCAAACACCGGTGGTATTTAACTCAGACCCCCTTGTATCTTACCTGATCATGAACAATCAACTGAACGCATTCATCACCAAGCCACAGTTCTTTACCCAGGAGCAAATGCTTGACCCGACCCACCGGTCGTTTATTCATCACTTATAATACGGCGGATAATCGCACGCTATATGATCAATTTTATTCCCATTTTTCCACTGAGCATCGTAGTATTTCCCGGAGAAGAGCTCAATCTTCACATCTTCGAACCTCGCTATAAACAATTGGTTGAAGAATGTACTGCGTCGAAAAAACCATTTGGCATTCCTATCATTATTAATAACCAGCTGAATGACCTGGGCACCCTTGTGGAGGTGCAGGAGATTTCGACGCGTTATGACAACGGCGAACTGGATATAAAAACGAAAGGGCAGAAAATTTTTAAAGTACTGGAACTCATCAAGGAAGTACCAGATAAATTATACAGCGGCGCCATCGTCAATTACCCGCTAAACCGGGAAGATTCCGGCAAAAAGGTGCTTATGCAAAAACTGGTCAATGGTGTCCGCCAGTTGCACCGCCTGCTGAACCTGACCAAAGACTTCCACAAGCCAGATGAACAGTTGACCACCTACGACCTGGCCCATCACGCTGGGATGTCTATTGAACAGGAATATGAGATGCTGGGACTATTGCAGGAAGTTCAAAGACAGGAATTTCTTAAACGACACCTGGCCAGGGTGCTCCCTGTTTTGGCAGAAATGGAGATCCTGAAGGAAAAAGTAAAATTGAACGGGCATTTTAAGAATTTGTCGGCGTCAGGGTTTGAATTGTAAGTAGCTATCAGCAGTCAGCTATCAGTAGTCAGCCGGAATTTAAATGAAAAAATATGAGCAGAACGATCTGTTTTGATTTTGGAAATACAAGACTGAAATATGCACTTTTTGAAGACAGCGAATTGGTTCACGAAGGCGTATTGGAAAATGACGAACCGGGCAGCGTGCAGGCAGTAATTGACCAATACGTTCCTGAAAAGTCTATTCTTTCGTCAGTCATAAATCACAACCCTGCCCTGGAAGCAGTACTCGCTGCAGAAACCAAATTTCATAAATTGTCGTTTGATACCAAACTGAACTTTACGGCGCCCGTAAAAGACCCTTCGAGCATCGGGGCCGACAGATTAGCCATACTGGCAGCTTCCGTTGATTTATTCCCAGGCAGAAACAACCTCGCCATTGGCCTGGGCACCTGTATCACCTATAATTTTATTAATAAATACAACCAGTTTCTAGGCGGGGGCATTTCACCCGGTTTGGACATGCGGTTTAAATCTTTATCGACTTTTACTGCCAAGTTACCACTGGTAAAAGAAACCTGGAATTTTCCGCTGATTGGCTACGATACGGACACCAATATCTTAAGTGGGGTTATCTTCGGGATGGCCCGTGAAATCGATGGATTCATCGAAATGTACGAAGAAAAATACGGCAACTTTAACGTGCTTTTAACCGGGGGTAATACAGCCTTTTTTGTACCGCACCTTAAAAAACAGATATTTGCAGACCCTAATTTAATATTTAAAGGCCTGTATGCGATCAGTGAGTGCAACCATTAACCAAAAAATAAATCTGCTAATAGTCTTATTATCAGTTACATATGTAGGAGCGACGGCCCAGGAAAATTCACCTTATTCACGCTACGGACTTGGAGATATCGTTCCCCCGGCGTCTATTTCAAACCGCAGTATGGGTGGCATTAGCGCTGCTTATGCGGACTACGACAAGCGTTTCGACTTAAAAGGAGGCTACCCAAAATCACAATCAATAAACTTTTTAAATCCGGCATCTTACGCCAAGATTCGCATTACCACCTTTGACCTGGGATTTGAAGTCGACAGCCGAACATTGAAGTCTGTGGAGGAGGCCAAAAAGTTTAATGCCGCAAGTGCCATCATTTCTTATATACAAATTGGCATCCCGCTTAGCCAGAAGCGCAGCCTGGGAATGAATTTCGGCCTGCGCCCGGTTACCCGCGTTAATTACAAGATCCAGCACCTCGAACGGGTTACTGGCGTTGACAGCATGTCAAACCTGTATGAAGGTTCCGGTGGCACGTACGAAGTATTTGTCGGTCTGGGAAAATCATTTAAGAATCTTTCGATTGGCTTTAATACAGGGTATTTTTTTGGTACAAAGGATTATACGG
>JBBSSY010000185.1:0-6640 GCA_038241595.1 Chitinophagales bacterium
AAAATGTACTCGTCACTTCGTAAGTATTTTAGAAAATACGGAGACACTTCTGCATGCGCCGTTCAAAAATATTGCTCGTATATTTAGAGGTATGAAAAACAGCAACAACAATACATTTAATGACCTGCTCCACGCAGAATCCGCACACCTTAAAAAACTAAACAACATTGTGCTGGAGGCCGTAAAAGAAGAAGGCCTGATTATGGAGAAGATCAACAAACAATCGGAACAGCATCTTAGCTATGGCCAGAAGATTTCGGATAAAGTAGCCCATTTTGGCGGCAGCTGGAAATTCATCATTATATTTTGTCTAATCCTGGGCGCATGGATCGCTGTCAATTCACTGCTCCCCGGCAATAAGAAGTTTGATCCCTTTCCGTTTATTTTAATGAACCTCATCCTGTCTTGTATCGCTGCCCTGCAGGCGCCGGTGATCATGATGAGCCAGAACAGGCAACAGGAAATAGACCGGAAGCAGTCTGTGAATGATTATATGATTAACCTGAAATCCGAGATCGAGATCAGGACACTGCACCAGAAAATGGATTTGCTGATGCAGGAACAACTGAAGAAATTAATAGAAACGCAAGCGGAGCAGATCAAACTGTTACATCAACTCGTGCTAACTAAAAAAGGATAGCAGGTATAAAAAAGAAACGTCGCTTAGAAAAGCGACGTCTAAAAACCATAACCCTCATCCTTTAACAATCTTTATTTAGTTTTTTTGCCCATCTTTTTTGAATGAGACATCATCTTGGTCGTATCAGATTTAGCCATTTTCGAGTCCATTTTCTTATGCGTTTTTCCCATTTTTGCCGGCGCTGTCTGGGCCATTGAATAACTGGAAATAGCAAGCATCATTATGGCGGCAAAGAGTAACTTTTTCATTGTGTATATTTTTAATAATTGGTTTGAATTAATACGCTAATATGAGGGACAATTTTTCCTTAAAGAAATTAAACGGCCTGGTTAACGACCGATTAACATGCAACAGTTTTAACAATCCTCGTCTCAGCCACTTAACGTCCACTTAACAACAAATAAAAAAACGATCCGGCAATTCGTAGCAATTTTGCCAATTCTCATTAACTCTTTATTATGCGGTCAGCCACACTAAAATGGATCATACTTATCTCAACATTGCTGGTGGCGGCAATCATTACCATACAATGGTACTGGCTCGATAAAGTATATTCGCTGGAAGAGAAACAATTCAATACCAACATTGTAAAAAGCATCCGCGGGCTTTTCGAAGACATCGACATGGTCGATTATCCAAGTGACATAAAACAGTATCTCGAAACACCTGATGAGAATACCTACATCATCCAGGTAAACCGCATCCCGCTTAAAGACTCGTTAAACGATTATCTCGCTAGTGAATTCCAGGACTTCGGCGTGCTGGCAGACTGTATTGTATCTGTGTACGAAGATTCCCGCGACAATTATATATACACGGAATACCTGCCTACACCCGGTTCCAACCACCCGGTAAGCAGTGGTTTCAACAGGTCGCCGTTTAAAAGAGGATTCGATTATATTCATCTTTATTTCCCCCATCGCGAACAGTACATACTCCATGAGCTGGTATTCTGGCTGGTAGCTGCCGGATTGCTGTTGCTTACGCTGATCGGATTCGCAGTAAGCCTGTTTTACCTGTACAAACAGCAAACCCTGCATGAACTGCAAAAAGACTTTGTAAATAATTTTACCCATGAATTTAAAACGCCGCTCGCCGTCATGAAACTGGCCAGCGAAGTGTTGATCAGTCCGGGCATTCTTAAGCAACCAGACCGCTTAAAAAAATACAGCAGCATTGTAAAAGACCAGACTGCACACTTACAACACCAGGTGGAGCGTTTATTAAAAACAGCCACCAGCGACAATAATAAACTGCCGCTGGAAAAAGAATCATTTGTGGTGAATGAGGTGGTACGCGACGTATTACACCTGCTTGACCCGCTGATCCAGGAAAAAGAAGTACTGGTTGAACTTGACCTGGAAGAAACCGACAGCATGGTGATTGCAGACAAATCGCACATCTCGATGGTATTGGTAAACCTGATGGAAAATGCCATCAAGTACTCAACCCATCCACTGGTGTTAATTAAAACGGCGGTTGCTAATGACGGATTTTCCATTTCGGTTAAGGACAACGGGGTGGGCATTGATAAAAAATACACCAAGTATCTTTTTAAAAAATTCTTCCGCGTACCTACCGGGGATGTTCATAATGTAAAGGGTTTTGGATTAGGCCTGAACTTTGTAAAAAAAGTAGTAGACAGCCATCGCGGCAAGATTTCGGTGAACAGCCTTCCCGGGATTGGTACCGAATTTAAAATTTTACTTCCTAAACACTAAACTATATCTCGTATGGAACAGAAAGCAAAAGTTTTACTGGCAGAAGATGATGCTGCGCTGGGTTTTGTTATTAAAGACAGCTTGCAGGAAGAAGGCTACCAGGTAGTACTCTGTTCCGACGGGCAGACAGCCATTGATCGGTTCAACAAAAACGAGTTCGACATCTGCTTGCTTGATGTAATGATGCCTCACAAGGATGGCCTGGCAGTTGCAAAAAAAATCCGCCAGCAAACAGACGTAGTCCCGATTATTTTTCTCACGGCAAAATCAATGGAAGAGGACCGCATCAAAGGTTTCCTTACCGGCGGAGACGATTACATCTCCAAACCATTCAGTATGCCTGAATTAATTTTGCGTATGGAAGTTTTCCTTCGCCGCAGCAAACGCATGCACTCTGAGCAGATCCAGGAATATCAATTGGGAGAGATCAAATTTTCCTATACCGATCTGAAACTGACATCCCCCGAAGGTGCCGTATCCATTACCCAGAAAGAAGCCGACCTCTTGCGCTTCCTGTGCCAGCACCCCAATAAGGTATTAAAAAGAGAAGAAGTGCTGCTAAATGTTTGGGGAAAGGATGACTATTTTCTGGGCCGAAGTATGGACGTATTTATCACCAAACTGCGGAAGCATTTTAAACCAGATCCGAACATAATCCTGGAAACCATTCATGGCGTAGGTTTTCGCTTCAACATTCCGAGCATGGTATAACCGGGTTAATTGCAACATAATTATTAACCGATGTTAACGGTGACTTAACCATTGTTAATCATCGCTTAACCAACTTTCAAGTCAGCTTTGTATCATCAAATCACACGAATGATACAAAGATTTTCTTCGGCTTTTCTCTTACTCTTCACGTTCGTATGTTCTTTTAATGCCGCCGTGGCGCAGCCAGACAGCCTGGCCGTTTCTGTTCCCCAGGCAGAAAAAATTTCCCTGCAAAATAACCTGCAGCTCCTCGTGCAACATTACAATGTTGATATCAAGTGCAACTCGCACAAACTGCGCTCCTGTCTCAACAACACAACTTTTGTTTACCAGAAAGCATTGGCCGTACCCGACCTCACCGCTGGTGTTGAATACGACCAGCAAAGTAGCTATGCCCCCAATTATTACGGTCTGGCTTTTCCCATTCCTATACCCATGCTGAACAAAAACAAAGGCAACATACGATGAAGGACGTTTTTGGGTGCTGGTGTATAAATTCATGCATCGACGCGAAAACCGCCGGCTTCTGAAAAAAAGCGGGCTGGTGAATATGTAACCGGGAGGATCTTCAGAGCTTGTCTCTTTGAAAGAGCCCTGGCATGAACACTGTGCTGCCGGACCTATCATTTTTGGTCTATTTACGCAGTAATTGCCGGCAAAAAGATGCGCCAGACAGGCTTTCATTTTAACAGCAGTGGCCAAAACACTTTCACGCACTTCCTGTTTTTTCCCTTAATTTCGAGCTTCTTAAATTATATTCAAGCTATGGCAGAAGTGATCCTAATGCCCAGATTAAGTGATACGATGACCGAAGGGGTTATTGCATCCTGGCATAAGAAAGTTGGTGACAATGTAAGCAAGGGCGACCTGTTGGCCGAGGTAGAAACCGATAAGGCCACCATGGATCTCGAAAGTTACAAAGACGGCACCCTGTTGCATGTGGGCGGTGAAAATGGCGCGAAGATCCAGGTAAATGACCTGCTGGCGATAATCGGAAAACCGGGTGAAGACATTTCTTCGCTCCTGGCCGGTGGCGCACCTGTTGCCGATCAAAAGGAAGCGGCCCCTGCAGCGGCTGAACCTGCTCAACCGGCACCTGCTCAACCGGCGCCTGCACCCGAGCCTGCCAAAGCTGCGGCACCTGCCGAGGCCGCACAGATGGATTTGTCCAAAGTGGAAGAAGTGATCCTGATGCCGAGGTTAAGCGATACAATGACCGAAGGGGTAATAGCCGACTGGCACAAGAAAGTAGGTGATGAGGTTAAAAAAGGCGACCTCCTGGCGGAAATTGAAACGGACAAGGCTACCATGGAACTTGAGAGTTACAAGAACGGTAAATTACTATATATAGGTGCCCAGAAGGGTGACAAGATCCCCGTGAACTCTTTGCTTTGCATCATCGGGGAAGAAGGTAAGGTGGATATCGACAAAATCGTTGCAGCCGCGAAAGGTGGCCCAGCGCCGGCCAGCGAAGCAGCTGGCGATGTACACCTGGAAGTCACCACACCTGCGGAATCAAATGCCGAACAACTGGCGGTAACGCCTGAACGTACACAGACACCGGTTCCGATCCCAGACGGAAAAGCCATTGAACCAACCAATGATGATGGAAGGGTGAAAGCATCTCCGCTGGCAAAGAAACTGGCGGCAGACAAGGGCATCGACATTGGGCAGGTTCCCGGCAGTGGCGACGGTGGTCGTATCGTAAAAGCCGATGTAGACAATTTTGTCCCTGCTAAAAAAGAAGAGGCAAAAGCGCCCGCTCCAGAAGCGCAGAAAGCAGCAGCCGCCCCGGCGGCACCATCTGGACAGGTATCTTTTGAAGAAGTACCGGTATCCCAGATGCGCAAAGTGATCGCCAAGCGTTTGGCGGAAAGCCTGTTCACCGCACCCCATTTTTACCTGACCATGGTAATCGACATGGACAATGCAGTGGCAAGCCGGGTTAAACTCAATGAAGTTTCCAAAGTAAAAATATCATTTAACGACTTCGTACTAAAAGCCGCGGCGGTTGCCCTAAAGCAGCATCCAAAGGTCAACAGCAGCTGGCTCGGTGACAAGATCCGCATCAACTACCACGTAAACATCGGCGTTGCCGTGGCTGTTGAAGAAGGCCTGCTGGTGCCGGTGATCCGTTTTGCCGACACCAAATCATTGTCGCAGATCGCTGCTGAAGTAAAAGACGTCGCACAAAAAGCAAAGGACAAAAAATTACAGCCTGCCGACTGGGAAGGAAGTACGTTCACCATATCCAACCTCGGCATGTTTGGCATCGATGAATTCACGGCCATTATTAATCCCCCGGATGCCTGTATCCTGGCGATCGGTGGCATCTCGCAGGTGCCTGTCGTTAAAAACGGCGCGGTTGTTCCGGGAAATATCATGAAACTGACACTCAGCTGTGACCACCGGGTGGTAGATGGCGCTACCGGCGCCGCTTTCCTGCAGACGCTGAAAAGCTTGCTGGAAGAGCCATTGAGGATGCTGATTTAATTCGATGAACGACGAAGTCACAAAGACAGAAAGGAACACGAAGAAAATAATATGAATATCGGGGAGCCCCTAAGATTTTTATTTCTTTCTTCCTGTTCGTTTTTGTCTTTCTTGGAAAATCCCTGCTTTGATAACATCTCCAGACTCTTATCCAACCGGTTGTACATGGGGTGGCCTGGGCGGGCAGTCTTAGCAACTTGAATTAATCTTCATTCAACCCGCAGCAAAGTTACCTGCTGACTGCATTGCAAAGCCACCAGCTGCCACTACTCTTTGGTAGGCTGGCCACTTTCCTGGGAGGGATCGGCGTCCACTTTTTTCCCCTTCTGGCTTTCACTGGTAATCAGGCTGCCATCATTTCCTGGTTCCTCCGATAAATTTTCCGGATTCGCATCCACCTTTTTTTCTCCCGGGTGATTGCTGGATACAATGCTGTCTTCATGCGGATCTTTTGGATCGTTGGTGATATTTGACATATAGTGGTTTTTGTGAGTACAGATGTAGTACTTATATTATTGTGCCAAAGGGAGCTGTGAGCCATCAGCCATCAGACATCAGCAGTCAGCAGTCAGCAGTCAGCAGTCAGCAGAAATTTACAGATGTTCGGGATGGCTCTTCATACCTTCGCTTCAACGCGCAAGTTCATGACGGTTATCGTTACCCATAAAGTTATTTCTTTTAAAAAAAAATCAGCCTGGCGCAAGCCGCTTAGTGTATTGCTGATGTTGCTGGCTGTGCCTGTGATCGTTATCGCGGGCATCAGCCTGTTACTCTTTTACCTGGTATTTTGGTTCGGCAAGAAAATTTTTAAACAGCGCGTAATCGCTACCGAAAAATACTACCTGCGTTTGGAATTCATTCAGCATCCGGGCATTGGCATCTGGCTGGTGGAAGATGAAGATGACCAGGAACTGGCGCAGCTAAATGAATTGTGGGCAGACGAAGTATATGCACAGGAAACCAGCCTCTTTCGCATACAAACGAATCCAAAACTGCCTGCTCTGGAAGGCAAGTTGTGTTGCCACTTTTTAAAAGAAATGCCCGGTGGAAGTATTTTGCAAATTCTGCCGCAAGA
>JBBSSY010000186.1:0-6578 GCA_038241595.1 Chitinophagales bacterium
TACAGTAATTTATCGCCCATAATTTTTACGGAACTGCAGTACTGACCAAATTTCGACAGGATCTCTAAGTCCTGTGGAACCGATTCCGGCTGGTAGCCAGCGGGGATCACGATCTCCACGGAATCGATGTCGCGGTATTCGTACTTGAATTCCACATCGAAGCGCCTGTCTGCATCAGGCGTTAACCGGTTGTGCGTTTTTGACAGGATATTTGGCTGGATGAAAAACCGTTTGCCCGTCACCTGTGCATAATTGCCGGCCTTGATGGCAAGTGTCTCCGTCATCGATGGTAATCTGGATTTGTGTTCCTGGTAGTCATAGGAGATTACGTCGTAATCAGGCAGGTCGATCTGTTCTTTCAGGTGTTTAAGGATGGTTTCTTTTGTGCCGTCAGCGACCAGGGAATGTACGTCGTCTTGCTGCAAGCCCCTGTACATGGTCTTTACATCGGCACTTAAATGCCCGTCTTCGCCGGCTACCGCACTAATCGTGCGTATCTGGAGATTGTCCTGCATAGCATATCGAGGTGTTCGGGCAAGTTTACTGCCATTGTCATCGATCAGCAATACCGGCCGGTCGCTGGTAAAACCACTGAGGTAACCGGCTGGAAGCGTTTGGTCGGTGCACTCAAGCCAGACCGTATCGCTTTTTAATGGAACGCTTAAAATAACATGGTTGAACTGTTGTGCCGGAAAGTCTGTCATTACAAAGGTACGTTCATGGCCTGCCTGTACGAGGGTGTAATTGGAGCGGATGCCTGCTTCCTTCAGGAGTGCGTACATATAATTGGTGAGTGCCTTGCAATCACCATACCGGTTGCTTGCCACGTACATTGCATTGAAAGGTTGCCAGCCCCCGATGCCGAGCTGGACGCCGATGTAATGAGTATTCTGCTGCAGGAATTCATACAGCAGCGTGATCTTTTTGTACGGATCACTCACGCCATCTGTCATCGCATGCACTGTCTTCCTGATATTATCTGGCAGAATATCACGGCCATCCCTAAGCGCATTTACAAATTTACCAAAGTCCTCCCAGGTAGCCATATTCCCCTGGTATCCCTGTATGGAAAATTGCACGGGCGCCATGCAGACAACAGGCGACACTTCATACCAGGTCGGTGATGCAACTTCTTTCCGGATGGCCGGAATATTTTTTAACGTCCAGGTATACGTTTTGCCCGATTTGACAAGCGCGACAACCGGTTCCGGGCAGTTGAATGTTTTGTACCGGAACTGCACGCCTTCTGGCAATGAAACGGTCATCTGCCCGTCTTGCAGCGATAATTTTTCATCCTCGAGTACGACCCAGCCCGGATAAAACATGGTTGAATTTAGCTTCACCTCCGTTTGATACTCAACAGTATATGGGTAGGTTTTGTGGTAGAAATTATGCGACTTCACCCGGTTGTCATCGGCCAGGTTCATGCTGCTGGTTGCACTTTCATCCCGGATATCCGACGACCGGAGGCTCTTGATTTTTTTACCGGATTCATCAAATAACCTGCCTTCCATCAATACCACGGATTGCAGGATATCGTAATTCTCCTCGCACTGGGCAAACTTATCACCGTTTTCATTTAAAATGGTATAAGCGACCTTGTGGTAATACCTGGCTTTCTCCAGGCTGATCACTTCGAAACGGTATTCCTCGAAACGCTTTACCGCATTAGCATGCACCAGCAGTTCCGGTGGAATGGCACTTACCGGGTACTCGATATTGCCTGCCCGCAGGCTTGAAAAAATGGCGGTACAAAAAGCAACTAGCAATAAATATTTGGTGCTCACGATTTCTTTTTAAATACGATTTGTTCGCCGTGTTTTTTAACGATGTAGCCAAAGAATTCACGCAGCGAATCGTAATCTTCGGGAGAAAAATTGGCTTTCTTCAGTACGATGCGGGAGCGCAACTGGATAATTCCCTCGGAGGTTTTCCCGATCATATATTCGAAAAAACCTTCGTCTTCGTTGAAGTTAACGCGTGCCGATTTAGGCATTTCATCAATTTCATAGTGCTCTGGAACTTCCATGTTCAGGATAAACGTTTCGTTCATCTGGTACGGCATTTCCACCGGGTAGTTTCGCTGCGCCGCTTTGAAGATGTTTTCGCGGTATCCTTCAGTCAACAAGGGGTGGAAATAAATAAGATCATCTTTGAAGTGGTTGAAATGAAAATTATACTTCAACGCCAGCGGTTCTTCCAGTTTGTTGAGTGAGTCCAATTTTTCATCGGAAATCTGGTAGTCATCCCCATACGTGGTACGGATCGTCTTAAACAAGGCATCCTCGCCGCCGGTCCTGACGCGCTTGCGCAGGCGGGCAGACTCTGAAGCACCAAAAGCGGCCGTGAATCTGCCATCCAGCCCGCCTTTGTCATTTTTGGCGATGAAGACGCTGGTCAGCTTGGATTCCCGCAGGGAATCAGCATAGAAATAGACCGCCGCAGGCTCGCTACCGATTACCCGGGCCACGCCGTTATAACATTCCTCCGATAGCTTGCCAAAGCCCAGTGGCCTGCTCGCATCCAGGTAAAAAACCTTGTTTTCAAGAACCGCTGATGCAATCACATAATTGAATCGTTCCATCAGGGGATAAAATTCATTCGCAAAACCATGTTCGCGGGTGCTCAGGATCACCGGGTCAGTAACGATGCCCTCATGGCGAAGCATGGCAACCAACAGGAGGTTGATTTCGGCCACTGTTCCGTTTTTGTTTTTGAAAACAGCACGTAACGTATTCCGAAGTCTGAGCCCACTATATTGGGTGCAGGTAAAATGATCGCGGACAAAAGCGTAAATTGTTTGCGCCTTTTCGAATGGCGTTTTGCAATCGGCCGTGATCTCGCGCAGGTCGTCTCCGAGCCAGTTATTGTCTTTACCAAGCGTGCCGCCAAAATCGTTATCTTTTAGCAAAGCTTCTGTCGCGGTTACCCAATTGCCCATAATATCTTTAACGGGCATATCCGGGAAGCGGTATTGGGAAAGCTGGAATTCAATTTTTGCATAATGATTGGTGATACTGGACGTGTATGATTCTTCCTGGATGGCTGGCACATCTTTCATTACCCAGCGAGACTCCATCAGCCGCCCGTTTATGGTTATGTGATCGCTGCGTGCGCCAATTGAACTGCTCTGTAAAATATTGTACGACTTGTGGTTTTCCTTGTTCGTCTTGATAAAAAACGGCTGATATCCCTGCGAGAGAAAAACATAATTAAAAAATTCCGGCATGCCCACCTCGTATTCGCTCCAAAGACATGGATATTTATCCTGGAAGGTCCAGGGTTGCAGGTTGAACAGGAAGTCGGAGGCGATCGTATAGGAGTACTCGATGATGGCGCCGGCTTTTACTCCCGGGAATGTAAATTTTTTACGCAGCACATGCTCGCTGATCTTTTCTTTATAAACTTCTTTCTGATCAAGTTTAGTTTCTACCACCTGGCCATCTTCCAGATTATAGGTGGAGGCTTTGAGGTTGTTAAGGAGCTCTTCTCCCTGGCCTTCATTGTACAGGTAGACGCTGACGTCGGCCGCATCAAAGCCATTTTTATTGAGGATCTTCACCCGCCGATGGCGTTTATACATTAGCGTAAACCAGCCTTTGTTGTTGCCTTCAAAACTGGAATTGCCAACATCGGAAATGATCACCGCATTTACGCTGGTGTCGAATTTGTGGCCGGTGATCGTAAAGTCCAGGGGAGAAATTTTGCCAAATTTTACCGGGGTATTTTCCTGGCAAAAGAGTGCGGTTATCGGAGCCAGGAGACATAATGCTCCCATGAGCAATACATTCGCTTTCATTGGTTGTCGGGTTACGGGTAGGTTAAAGGGTGCAAAATTAATTAAACAATGTATATTCCAGGCCGGGGAAAGTCAATAAAGCGGCTGACCAGGATCACCTTGTTATAGCAAAAAGCATCTCCAGGGAGATGCTTTTAAACAAAGTATATATCGTTTTTAATTAAACTGCGAATGAAGTTCCGCAGCCGCAAGTTTTGCTGGCATTGGGATTGGTAAATGTAAAACCGCGGGAATTGAGCCCGTTCTGCCAGTCGATTTCCATGCCCATCAGGTAAATGCCATGGGCCTTGTTCATGACGCAGGGAATGCCATCCAGTTCAAACACTTCATCGGCAGCTGTTTGTTCATCAAAACCCAATACATAGGTCATGCCGGAACAGCCGCCACCCTTAACACCAACGCGTAAAACCTGTTTCTGGTCAAACCCTTCCGCACTCATCAACTGCCGGATCTGTTTCACCGCGCCGCTCGTAAGACTGACGGGTGCACTTGTTATTGTTTCCATGTAGTTTAATTTTCTGTTGTATCACAAAGATCGTAAAAAGGAAGCACATGCAAATGCACCTGGCGGCCGATACCTGTTAAAGCGATACTCCGGCGATGTGTTTTAGCGTATTCTTAATTTCTATCCCGTTACATTTGTCAAGACAATCGAAAGTATGGAGACTTCCACCGTTATCATTTACGCCGTGTGCATCATCGTCGGGCTGGGCAGCATTTACCTGTACGCCTACTTCAAGGACAAAAAATCGTTTCAGAAATTCAATCCTGAAGCCCTCAATGCGGACTCTTCCCCCCTGAAACTGCAGTCTTACGAACGGCTGGTGCTCTTGTGCGACCGGATCGCGCTGCCAAATCTCGTGAGCCGGATGAACCAGCCGGGTTCCAGCGCCAAAGAAGCACAGCTGCTGCTGACCCAAACCGTAAAGCAGGAATTTGAACACAATATTACCCAGCAGATTTATGTGAGCCCGGAGGCCTGGCAGGCCATTCGCAACCTGAAAGAACAAAACATCCTGATCATTAACCAGGTGGCTTCCTTCCTGCCGCAGAACGCGACCGGTTCGGACCTGAACCGCGCGTTGATGGACCTGTTGATCGAAAACCCATCGGCCTCGCTGCATAATATCGTTTCCGACGCGCTGAGTTTTGAAGCCCGGAAACTATTGTAAGGTCAGCCTATCCGAATACGAACAAACCTTTAAAACCGTTACATGGCACATAAACCAAAGTTCACGGATTCGGGGATCGAGATTGAAAAAGTCTATAGCGGACCGGCAGGCGACAACGAGCTGCCTGGTAAATTTCCCTTCACCCGTGGCGTACAGCCGGACATGTACCGCGGCAAGCCCTGGACGATGCGCCAATACACAGGCATTGGCACCGCGGAAGAAAGCAACCAGCGGTACCATTTTTTACTGGCGCATGGCGTAACCGGACTAGGCACGGCGTTCGACCGCCCCACGCAGACCGGTTACGACAGCGACCACGATATGTCCGCAGGCGAAGTGGGGAAAGGGGGTGTAGCCATCGATTCGCTGCAGGACATGGAAACGCTCTTTAAAGGCATCAGGCTGGAAGACATCACTACCTCCATGACCATCAATGCCACGGGTTATATCCTGCTTGCTTTTTACGTGGCACTAGCAAAAAAACAGGGCGCGGATCTCTCCAGGATCTCGGGCACCATCCAGAACGATATCCTTGCTCAATATGCCACCCGCGGTACCTGTATTTATCCTTCAAAACCATCCATGCGGATCATCACGGATACCCTGGAATGGTGCAGCCACGAATTGCCAAAATGGAACACCATGTCCATTTCAGGATATCAAATCCGCGAGGCCGGCAGCACGGCGGTCCAGGAAATTGCTTTTGCCTTAAGTAACGGCAAGGCCTATGTGCAGGCGGCATTAAAAAGGGGACTTGACATCAACGTGTTTGGAAAAAGATTGTCATTCTTTTTCAGTGCCCATATTAACCTGTTTGAAGAAGTGGCCAAATTCAGGGCTGCCCGCCGGATGTGGGCAAGGATGATGAAAGACATGGGTGCCACCGATCCCGGGGCCATGATGTTGCGCTTCCACGCGCAAACCGGCGGCAGTACCTTTACCGCGCGGGAGCCGATGAACAATGTTTGCCGTGTGACCGTGGAAGCGCTCGCCGCGGTCATGGGCGGCACCCAGTCACTGCATACCAGCGGTTACGATGAAGCGCTACACCTGCCAACCGATGAGGCCGCACGCATCGCCCTCCGCACCCAGCAAATCCTTGGTTTTGAAAGCGGCATGACCGACACGGCGGACCCACTTGGGGGCAGTTATTATGTAGAAGCGCTTACAGATGAAGTGGAACGCCATGCGCTCCAACTGATCCATCGCATCGATGCGATGGGTGGCAGCGTATGCGCCATCGAACAAGGGTTTATCCAGGAGGAGATCGCAAAAAGCGCGCATGAATACCAGCGTAACATAAACAGTGGCCGGAAAATCATCATAGGCCTCAACAAGTTTGAATCGGGTGATTCGGCACCGGTACCGGCCTTCGGTATCGATGATGCTATCAGGCAGGCACAAACGAAGAGGCTGGACGAACTGCGTCGCGGCCGCAACCCCGCCAGGTGCGACACCCTCTTGCAGGAACTGAATGACCGCGCGGCGGGTGATGAGAACCTCATGCCTGCGGTCATCGAAGCGGTTGAACACAATTGCACCCTGGGTGAGATCGCCGATACGCTGCGCGAAGTGTATGGCGAGTATAAATAATAATTTTAATGACA
>JBBSSY010000187.1:0-6567 GCA_038241595.1 Chitinophagales bacterium
ATTGCCCTGCGTAAAAGCAACCCGGTATTGTCTGACCCGGACCGGCAACAATTGCGTGTGACCGAAAACACACAGCAACAAACGCTGGTGCTTCACCGCTGGCACGAGGCAAGTGAACTATTTTGCGTGTTTAATTTCTCGAAGGAACCGCAGGACATGTCTTTGCCTAAGTCATTGGAATCAGCCTGGCATAAAATCTTCGACTCGGCGGACGCAGCCTGGTGTGGCACGGCTACCGCGCCGTCTGTTGTTGCAAAGACCGATGCACAACCATTCACCATATCATTGCCGCCTGAATCTTTCCTGATATATTCCAATAACCATGTTTGACCCGGCCGCCACATACCGCCTGCAACTGCATAAAGATTTTACGTTTGCACACCTGGAAGAAATCCTTCCCTACCTGGAACAACTCGGCATGTCGACCATATATGCGTCGCCGATTTTTACCGCGGTGCCTGGCAGCACGCATGGCTATGACGGCCTCGATCCGCAGACCGTAAACCCGGAAATCGGTACCATGGATCAACTGCTCAACCTGTCAAAAACACTAAAGCAACATGGCATGCACTGGTTGCAGGACATTGTTCCAAATCACCTGGCCTTTCACCCCGGCAACGCGTGGCTGATGGACGTGCTGGAAAAAGGCGACCGTTCTGAATATGCGTCCTATTTCGATATTTGTCACGCAGCAAAAGACGGAGACAACCGGCTGATGGTTCCCTTTCTCGGTGCCAGCCTCGACGACGCAATAGCCAGTTTCGAAGTACAGGTAACTTTGCAAGACAACCGCTTATATCTCTCCTATTACGACAATGCCTACCCGCTGAACATCAGCGGGTATTTTGGCGTTCTATTAGACACCCCGGCGGCGTGGCATGACTTGGTTAACACACTGGTGACCATCGACGGCATCGATGACAAGCAATACCATGCTACCGCCTGGAGCAACTGGCTTGAGCGTTTTGCCGGCCTGTTGCGGGAAGAAGAAAACGCCTCCTGGCTGCAAGATCGCCTGTTGCAGCTAAATGTCGATCCCGCCACGCTGCAACGCATTTCCGCATTGCAGTACTACCGTTTATGCCACTGGCAGGAAACCGACCAGCGCATCAACTACCGCCGGTTCTTTACGGTCAATGGGCTGATCTGTCTCAATGAGCAGGAAGCAGCTGTTTTTGACGCCTATCATTCACAAATCCGGCAATTGCTGCAGCAAGGTATTTTCCAGGGGGTACGCGTTGATCACATCGACGGCCTGTATAACCCGAATGAATACCTGCAGCAGCTGCGGTTGGTTTGTGGAGATGACCGGTACATCGTGGTGGAAAAGATTTTGGCGGCGGATGAAGACCTGCCGCAGGACTGGCCGATACAGGGAGCCACCGGCTACGAATTCCTCGCGACGGTCAGCAACCTGCTGACCCGCAAAGAAAGCGAGTCGGCATTCACCGCTTTTTATGAATCTTTTATTCATGAGGATAAACGGGTCGCGGAGCAAGTGCCGGAGAAAAAGAAATATATTCTCACTGAGCACATGGCCGGCGAATGGCAGAACCTATACGAACTATTCCTCGAACTGGGTCTTGCGGACATAGAAATGCTCGACAGCCTGGCACCCGGTGCACTGAAAAATGCCATCGCCGACCTGCTGGTCAATTGCCCGGTATACCGATTCTACGGTGGTTCGATGCCGTTAGATGCGGATGAAGGCAACAGGCTGCGATCGCTGTTCGACGTTTGCAGACGAGCGAACCCCGACCTAGGGCCGGCGTTTGGTTTGCTCGAAACGGCATTACTCGGTACTCCGGCATACCACGACGACAATTACCTGCGCCATGCAGTACATTTCTATAAAAGATGTATGCAGTTCACCGGTCCGTTGATGGCGAAGGGCGTCGAAGACACCCTGATGTATACCTACAATCGCTTTATTGCCCACAACGAAGTCGGGGATGCGCCCGGTATGTTTGGCATTACCGCAGAAAGCTTCCATTCGAAAATGATCGAACGGCAACGACGCTGGCCACTGGCCCTGAATGCCACGTCCAGCCATGATACCAAACGTGGTGAAGACGCCCGTGCCAGGCTCAATGCATTGGGTGATGTGCCCGATGACTGGTTTCGGCATGTAGCGGAATGGCAGCAACTAAACGCGCCGATCAAACAACACGACGCACCCGACGCCAACGATGAATATTTTATCTACCAGACCCTGATCGGCACCTACCCGATGCCGGGAGCGAACGAGGAGAATTATGCGGATCGCCTGGATGAATACCTGCAGAAAATGTTGCGGGAGGCCAAACGGCATTCCGGTTGGACCACCCCGGATGAAGCCTATGAAAACGCCTGCAAGCATTTCGCACGCGCACTGCTGAACAAACGGAAACCGTTCTGGAAAAGCTTTCGCAAACTGCATGCGTCCGTGGCTGACTTGGGCATCATAAATTCGCTCACCCAACTCGTACTAAAATGCACCGCCCCGGGCGTACCCGATTTTTACCAGGGCTGCGAATGGTGGGACCTCAGTTTCGTGGATCCCGACAACCGCAGACCGGTTGCATACGGCAAACACAGCCAGCTGTTGCAATCCGTTTCTGGTAAAAAGGGAAAGGGTTTTATAAAAAATCTCTGGCTCAACCGCTATGATGGCCGCATAAAGATATGGCTGACGCAAACCCTGCTCCGTTTGCGGAAAGAACGCGCCCTCGTTTTTTCGCAGGGTGAATATATCCCGATCGGGGTAGAAGGTGCGTACCGCGACCATGTACTGGCATTTGCGCGTAAACACAACGAATCCTGGATCATCACCGTTCTGCCATTACACATCGCCGTTATGTGCAGGGAACAGGATCGCCCCCTTCACCGGCTGCACTGGAAAGATACCCGTATCATTCTACCCATAGAAACACGCGGCTCCTGGAAAAATGAATTCTTTGAAAACAAGGGGTCAATATCGAAAGAACTGCTTGTCAGCAACCTGTTCCAGCCCTTGCCCTTTGCCGTGCTCTTTTTGGAAGACCGCGGTAATGACCGCGGTGCAGGTGTGTTGTTACACATTACCTCCTTACCGGCACCGTTCGGCATCGGCGATCTTGGCCCCGAATCATACGCGTTTGTTGATTTTCTTTTTCGCAGTGGTCAGAAATACTGGCAGTTATTACCGGTCAATCCGGTGGAAGCCGGACAGGGTTATTCGCCCTACAGCGCTACCTCAAGCCGCGCAGGCAATCCGTGGCTGATCAGCCCGGAGTTGTTGGCAAAAGAAGGCCTGCTGCCCGGGATCGACCTGGCAAACTATTACCTGTCGCAAACTCATTTTACAGACTATCCGGCAGCTGAAAAAATCAAGCGCGAACTCTTTGCGAGGGCATGGAATACTTTCCGGCAAAACAGTGAACATCCCTGGTTGAAACCGTTTCAACACTACTGCGAACAGGAAGACAACTGGTTGTCTGATTTTGCCTTGTATACCATACTCAAAGAAACCCAGCAGGGCAAACCCTGGTACGAATGGGCGCCCGCTTACCGGCAACGGCAGCCGGAAGCGATGCTGGATTTCGCCCGCCAGCATGAACCGGACATCCTGGCCACGAAATGGCTGCAATTTATTTTCGACCGCCAATGGGTTGCGTTAAAAACCTGTTGCCAAGAAAGGCAGATCAGCCTCATTGGCGATCTGCCATTTTATGTCAGCTACGATTCCGCCGATGTGTGGTCGCACCAGGAACTTTTTGCAGTAAACGATGCCGGCGAAAGAAAAGGCATCGCCGGGGTACCACCCGATGCCTTTAGTGAAGACGGGCAATTGTGGGGCATGCCGGTATTTAACTGGCCGGTTTTGAAAGCACAGGGCTATCGATGGTGGATCGACCGGCTGAAAAAAAATATGGAATTGTTCGACTTGATTCGGCTCGACCATTTCCGTGCTTTTTCCGCCTACTGGGAAGTAGCGGCCGGTGCATCAACGGCGCGTTTTGGTAGCTGGAAAACGGGACCTGGGGCAGATTTTTTCGAAGCCGCCAAAGACGCGCTGGGTAATTTGCCCTTCCTTGCGGAGGACCTGGGAGACATCGACCAGCCTGTCATTGATTTGCGCGAACAATATTCACTGCCCGGCATGAAAATTCTGCAGTTTGCCTTCGGCGATGATTTCCCCACCTCCCCCTATCTGCCACACAATCATACCGGCGATTTTTTTGCCTACACCGGCACACATGACAATAACACAACCCGCGGCTGGTACCGCAAAGAAGCAGGCAAATTGATCCGCGAGCGGCTCACGGCCTATACCGGCAAGACGGTCAATGAAAAAAACGTACACCTTGAACTGGCGAGAATGGCCTACGCATCGGTTGCCCGTACGGTTATTTTACCCTTGCAGGATATCCTGGGACTGGATGAAAACGCGCGGATGAATATTCCATCTACTACTACCGGCAATTGGAGCTGGCGTATTGATGCCAAATCCCTGGCACCATCCGTCGCCGCTCGCCTGCTTCACCTGGCGCAGCTGTATCAAAGATTATGATTAAACCGGGTTTAAAAATAATGTGACCTGCTCAAACTTTTATGACCCGGCCAATTGTTTTTAATGTGCCTGTTGCAAAAGTCATTCACCGACGATCAATCCGGCACTCGCGCCTACCTGGTCTTTACCAGCAGGAGGCCTCCCCCATCGGCACGGTGCCGGAAGGTTGCCGATTGAGCCCGCATGAGATCGGCACAGGAATATGCCCCCGTTTGAATATTAATTTCCCTGAAATAACTGCAGCCGCCTTTTTCGTTTTCCACCATTACCTGGTCATTAAAAATTACCGGGAGGTCAAATTCAACAGTCGGTAATATCTTTTCCTTTTTTATTATTTTCTTTAATCGGTACCTAATGGCAGAGGCATCTGAAGCCGGGTTACTCAAAACCCGTTTCACCACGCTGATCGTATAGTTATAGCCCCATTGATAATCAAAACCCTCGATGGCATCGTACATAAATTCCTTCTCGCCATTGCCCTTTTTAATCACATAACACAACTGCACACTTTCCCCAGCTCCGGGTACTTTGTAATGGTAAACATTCAGGAGCAGGTCGGCGGGCGGTTTCCTGGAAGCCCCGGCACAACCCGTTATAATCGCGAGCATCATACCCGCATATAATAGTTTCTTAATCATCATTATATTTTTAATGAAAAAGCACCCTGCAACGGCAGGGTGCTTTTTCTATAAAGTAATCATTATTTTCTCATATACTGAAGCGACGGATTCGGGCGGCCGACAAAACAACTCCGGTTAAAACCGTACTTTTTAATCATGCTGAGCGCGAGGTCCGCTTCTGTTTTATTGGGAAACATAAACATTCGCGAATTGGAACTCTTCATAACGTACTGGCTGCCTTCCGGGGTCAGGGTCAGGCTCGCCGGGTTGAACGTAATGGCATCTTCGCCGACCAACAAACCTGACGGAGAAACCGATCCTTTGAGCAGGTACTGGAATGAGGGGTTAGGGCGACCTACATAACAGCTTTTAGTGATGCCGTAGTATTTAATGATTTTTACGATCTGGTCGGCCTCTGATTTAACCGGGGCGGAGAACATGGAGTGGTTGCCATCCACCACCAGCCACAAGTTGCCATACTGTTTTACCGTGACGTTGTTGGGATTGATCGTGATGCAATCTTCTTTACACGGACCGGGTCTATACATACTGTTGATCGCCGAGATATCTCTTGCACTAAGGGCCGTACGTTGTCCGATAACGGTAGACGCGTTGCCCGGCGGCATTTTTATCGTAATGGTGTTGTTGCCGTTTTTAGAAAATGCATTGGCAGGATAATGCATGATGGAACCGTAGTCGTACGCACCGATGTCGATGCCGTCGGAAACGTGTTTGTCGAAATTATGTTCTTTGCCGGCTTCGATATTGCCCGTGTTGATGGTAATAAAGTTGTCCCTGTCTTCACGGCTTTGCTCGTGCCACAGTCCGGCGGAGTGAAGGATTTCATGGGCGATGCTACCGGCAGAACAACTGCCGATGGTGATGTCCTGGCGGCCGCCCTGTTTACCGACATAAGAGGCGCAACCGCTGCCGCTGACGAATTGTATGTAATTGGCCTCTGTGGTTCTTGGCACCAGGCACAGGTTCGTAGTGGCGTTGACGTGGTTGATCGCCCATTCGATATCCGTTTTTTTAGCATGACCAGGCGTGATAACGTACGGGATCACTGAACTGTTCCAGCGATAACTGGCGCCGTCGATGGCTACCGCTTCACTGCCTTCAAATTCTACGAGGCTACCCAGGATGATATCGCCTTCCATGATGACCATATTGTCTTTCACTTCGGTGCTGATGCGTTGTGCATTACCTGTCAGTGGGAGTTTGATGGAAAATTCACGCATGACGCCGGATATATCGGGCATATAACTTTCGGCTTTTGAGGAAACCTGTGATTTGGCAGCAGGCAGGTCTTCCTGGTTTTTCTGGCAGGCGGTAATAAACAGTAAGGTGGAGAAAATGAAGGCGAGGGCGTTGAATGTTTTTTTCATGGCTTTTATTTATTTTATGGTTTGAGTG
>JBBSSY010000188.1:0-6556 GCA_038241595.1 Chitinophagales bacterium
ATGGCCGCGGCGTGGATTGCTATCAGCTATCAGCTATGAGCTATGAACTATGACATATCAGCCATGAGCAATCCGCAATCAATGTCGTTTAGTAAAGAAAATAATCAATGTTAAAACTCGGTTTTCAATGCTCACTGCAGAAAATTCACTCTGACGCACTGTCCTTTATTAAATGTTGAGCGTTGAATACTGATTATTGACTATTTTTTTGAGACGACAGACCAAACCTCATTGATTTATGATCGGGGTATTTGATACTGATAATTTTTACCAAATCTGCGACAGCCTCGGTGAACGCGATGGTGACCTGCAATCGATTATTAACGCCTATGGATACCCGCCGATTTGGAGCCGCGAGCCGGGCTTTGCGACACTAATCCACATTATCCTCGAACAACAGGTATCATTGGCGTCGGCACTGGCGGCGATGAATAAATTACAGGAAAGGCTCGAAACCGTAACGCCCGAAATCTGTTGTCGTTGTCAGACGAGGCGCTCAAAGAATGCTACTTCAGCCGGCAAAAAATGAGCTATGCCAGGCATCTCGCCACTTCGTTGGTAAACGGGGAATTAAACCTCGGGTTACTCGCTGCCGAGCAGGACAATGTCGTTATTGAACGACTGCAAACCATTAAAGGCATCGGGCATTGGACATCCGACATATACCTGATGATGGCGCTGCGGCGCCTGGATCGTTTCCCGCTGGGTGACATCGCCCTGCTTAACAGCATCGCCGTTATAAAACAACTGCCCGGGGCTATGCTTAGGGCAGATGCAGCAGAGGTTGCAGCATCGTGGAAGCCATACCGAACGGTAGCGTCTTATCTACTTTGGCACGCCTATCTTTCAAAACGGGTCAAAAAAGAGTGAACAACGATATCCGTTTCGTTGTCCACTCAATTGTTCTCACAAGCCATTTGTTATAAATTATCGTAGGCGTATAAGTCATTCATTTCCGAGCCGGGTTCCATATCAATCACGGGGCGTAAAATTCCATCTTGCAAGCCATACACCCAACCATGCAGATGCGGTCGCTGGTCATATTTCCACGCAGACTGGATAATAGATGTTTTCGCGAGGTTGAATACCTGTTCTTTTACATTTAGTTCCACAAGCCGGTTTGTACGTTCTTCGTCTGTGCGCAGCGCATCCACTTCATCGCGATGAAATCGATATACATCTTTTATATTCTTAAGCCAGTGATTGATGATGCCATAATGATGTTGTGTCATGGCTGCTTTTACGCCACCGCAGCCATAGTGGCCGCATACGATCACGTGTTTTACCTTCAGCACTTCCACCGCGTATTGCAGCACGCTCAGCATATTGAGGTCTGTATTTACAACCAGGTTGGCGATGTTGCGGTGCACAAAAATTTCGCCGGGCTGGGTGCCGGTGATGTCATTAGCCGGCACGCGGCTGTCGCTGCAGCCGATCCATAAAAATTCTGGTGTCTGCAGGGCAGCCAGGTAAGAAAAATATTTGGGATCTGTATCCAGCATCTCCTTTGCCCAGGCTTTATTTTCAAGCAGTAATTTTTCGAATGGTTTCATGATTTTAATTTGTACTCGTTTGAAATTCTTCAAACCGGATGGCACCGGTTCTGGTGATTTAAAAAATCTGGTGTTACCGGGGCGCAGTTTGTTTCCTGCTTATTATCAAAAGACAGACACCAGTGGTGTCAGGCAGGCAGTGTGCACCCGTATTTCGGTACGGTAATAAAATAGTTAGTGTACAGGAACAAGTTTTTTTATGGTTTGAAGAGGTGCGTGACGTACCTCAATCAATTGATGCATGGGCTTGTACGCGCTTCGTTTGATGTCAACATGTATATTTTTAAGATGCGCATGGCGTAAAAAGTCATTAATCACTTCAATCACGTCTTTATCGATAAAATCGGCCCTCACCGCATCGATCAGCACGGAGGCATTCGGCGGAACCTCTTCGAGCTTTTGCTTCAGGATGGCCTTGTTCAAAAACGACACATCTTTCCGCAGGCGGAATAGATACTGGTCTTTGTCACTGACGACAAAAACCGAGGTTTTAAAATTACTGCGCAGCACGAAGAATAAACCGACACCGATCCCGATCAGGATACCAGTTAAAAGGTCGGTAAGCAAAATGGCGACCACCGTTACCACGAACGGGGCAAACTGGTCAAAACCTTTTTTATAGAAATTGATAAAGATGGCTGGTTTCGCCAATTTATAACCGGTGTATATCAATACAGCTGCAAGCGCCGATAACGGAATGTAATTTAACAAAGCAGGGATAAACGCCACGCTGAGCAAAAGCAATACGCCATGCATTACCGCGGACATTTTTGACTTGGCTCCGGCGTTGACGTTTGCCGAGGTACGAACGATCACGGAAGTCAGGGGCATTCCGCCGATCATGCCGGATACGATGTTGCCAATGCCTTGCGCTTTTAACTCCCGGTTGGTTGGCGTTACCCGCTGGTACGGATCCAGTTCATCCGCCGCCTCAACGTTTAACAATGTTTCCAGGCTGGCGATGAGTGCGAGGGTAACCGCCGTCGTCCACACCCCAACGTTAGACAGGAAAGTAAAGTTGGGCATGGTGAAAAACGAAATAAACCCTTTGACAGCGTCAGCTACCGGTATGTTTACCAGGTGTCCGTTGGCAAGCGCCCAGTTATTCTGCGTAGACAAAAAATAATAGTTGATGCCTACTGAGGCAAGTACCACGATCAAGGGTGCTGGTACCAGCTTTAACACGTTAAACTTTTTCACGAGTACTTTGTCCCAAACGATCTGGATGCCCAGGGAGATTATCCCGATGATAACGGCCAGGGGCGCCATCTTTTTAAACGCACTGAGGATGCCGCTAAAGGTGTTTTCATGGTTGCCGTCCACAAATGATTCATCGCCTTCAAAATCCGCATCGTAGCCAACAAAGTGCGGAATTTGTTTCAAAATTAATATTAAACCAATTGCGGTAAGCATACCGGTAATAACACTCGATGGAATATAATCACCGATTATGCCGGCCTTTACAAAACCGAGTATTACCTGGAACACACCCGCCAGCACAACCGCCAGGAGAAACGCCTCATACGCAGGTAATTTGACAATGGCCGCCGCCACAATCACGGTCAATCCCGCCGCCGGACCGCTCACGCTGAGTTGTGATCCGCTCAAACTGCCGATTACAATACCGCCGATGATGCCGCCGATGATGCCCGCAAAAAGCGGCGCCCCAGAGCCCATGGCGATGCCCAGGCAAAGTGGCAAAGCGACCAGGAAGACGACTACTGAGGCCGAAAGGTCTGAGCCTAAAGATTGGAAAATTTTTTTCATGTTATTTGTTTTGGAACCGGCAGGGCAACAAGGGGCAGTATCCCATTTCCGTCGCCGGTACAATAGAAGTTAATTAATGGAACGTGTGCATACACAAGTAATGATACCAGTTTGACATAAAAAGCACTGGCTCAGCAGCATTGTAAGAAAGTAGTATGTAAAAGCCGTTTGAAAGTAATCCATGAAGTGTAGGCCAAGCGACAAAATGCTGACCTCTAAAAACATACATAGGTAACAGTAAACAGCAGCGGAGGATTATGCAAAATAATTCGGTGGTGGCGTGGGTATGGCTCCCGGGTGGGGGGTAGGCAGGGAAACAGAAAAGTGAAATCTTATCTTGGTAATATGGATAAAAGGGATACTAACCCAATCATGTTCAATATGAATATCCTTGTGTTCTTCTTCCAGGAACTGCCGCAATGAATTGCCTTTTGTAGGCATATCTGCACATTCATCATCGGGCATATCGGTCATAAAAAAGCGACCGGCCTGGTTGGTCGGGAACAGCTGTATGAACAGTGTAAAGATTAATATAGTATGGATGATTCTTTTGAGCAACATATTATCTCGCAAAAATAAAGGCGATTTTGTTTTTATCAAAAAAAATTTAAGATTTTAACAAATGGCAGGCATAGAATATATGTATAAATTACACTTATTATTTCCCGGGGGAACGTTAAGTTTTAACTTTTGGCAGTATTTACGCCTTAAATGCCTTTATGTGTTTAACCCGCCACATACGCTAAGCACCTGGCCGGTTACATAATTGCTGAGGTGGCTCGCCAGAAACAAGGTAACGTTGGCAATTTCCTCCGTGGTACCAAAGCGCCCAAGCGGGATTTTTTCCAGGAAAGATTTTGACACCTCACCTTCCTTCAGGTAATGGGTCATGTCTGTCTCGATAAAACCGGGAGCAATCGCATTACAGCGGATATTCCTGCTGCCCAGTTCCAGCGCAATTGATTTGGTAAAACCGATGATACCTGCCTTACTCGCGGCGTAGCTGCTTTGGCCCGCATTGCCGCGCATGCCGATGATGGAACTCATGTTGATGATGCTGCCCGTCCTTGCCTTCATCATCGGGCGGATCACCTGCCTGGTCATGTTGTACACGCTCTTCAGGTTGATGTTCATGACCTCATCCCATTGCTGTGGTGGCAGCCGCATCAGCAAACTGTCTTTCGAAACGCCTGCGTTGTTTACACAAACGTCTATCGTACCAAAATCCTTAATAACGGCGTTTACAAATGTTTCGCAATCTTCGTATACACCTGCATTGCTTTTATATGCCCTGGCGTTCACACCAAAGCCGCGTAGTTTTTCTTCCAGCGCAAGGGCTTTGTCGTCGCTGCTGAGGTAGGTAAAGGCAATATGGGCGCCTTCTTCGGCCAGTTTCAACGCAATGCCTTCGCCAATACCGCGGGAGGCGCCGGTTATGACAACTATTTTGTTTTCAAGTAATTTCATCAATTGATTATTATATATCCAATGTGCTGGTGGTTGTAACGTCTGCAGCTGCAATCTCCAGAATTTCTTCGAGAAAATTGCGTTCGTTGCTTAAGCGGGGAATTTTATGCTGGCCACCCAGTTTATTTTTCCTGCGAAGCCATTCGGTAAAGACCCCTTTTTGCAGGATACGAACAACCGGTAGGCCCAGCGCGATGTTCCGGTAGCGTTTCGCTTCATAATCGCTATTGATATTTTTTAGCGCGGCGTCGAGTTCGTAGATAAAATGATCGAGGTCCTCCGGTTCTTTGTCAAATTCAATGAGCCACTCGTGGGCGCCATTTGCATGGTCGCTAAAATATACGGGCGCTGCCGTGTAGTCGTTTACAACCGCACCGGTTTTGCAACAGGCCACGGAGATGGCCTGGTCGCTGTTGTCGACGATCACTTCTTCACCAAATGCATTCATAAAATGTTTCAAACGACCACTCACCTTGATCTTAAACGGGTGCAGGGACGTAAAGCGGATGGTATCGCCCACGATGTACCGCCACAATCCACCACTGGTGGAAATGATGAGTGCGTAATTTTTGTTGAGTTGCACATCGCTTAGACCGATGGTTTCAGGAAACTGTTTGCCATATTCGTCCACCGGCATAAACTCATAAAAAATGCCATGCTGCGTAAACAGGAGCAGGCCATCTTCGTTAGGGTCATCCTGTGCCGCAAAAAATCCTTCGCTCGCATTGTACATTTCCAGGTAATGGATATTGCTGCCGATCAATTTTTTGAATTGCTCCCGGTATGGTACAAACGAAACGCCGCCATGCAAATACAGTTCGAGATTCGGCCAGACTTCGATCAGGGAGGTTTTACCGGTGATCTCGAGGATGCGTTTTATGAGTACCAGGGTCCAGGTAGGCACGCCTGAAATAGAGGTTACGTCTTCGTAGATGGTAGTCTGCGCAAGCCGTTCAATCTTCTGCTCCCACTCATCCAGCAGGGCCACGCTTAGTTCCGGCGTGCGTATCCAATGTGCCCAGAACGGCGTGTTTTGCAGGAGCACGGCACTCAGATCGCCGTAGCTGACCTCGTCATTGAACTGGTTCACCTGGTGGCTTCCGCCAACGACCAATCCCTTGCCTGTGAGCAGGTCGGAATCGGGAAATGTTTTATAATAAAAGGTGAGCACGTCTTTGGCGGCCTGGTAGTGATTGCCCTCCAGGCTTTCTGTGCTAACGGGGATGAACTTGCTTTTTTCACTGGTGGTGCCACTGCTTTTGGCGAACCAGTTTACCGGGGTGTTCCAGAGCAGGTTCTCCTCTCCTTTCATCATTCGTTCGATGTAGGGTTTGATGTCGTGGTATTCGTGCACCGGCACGGCTTCCTTAAATGCTTTGATAGAAAAAAGCCGGTTGAAATTATATTTCCGTCCAAATTCCGTGTACTGCGCGGCGGTGACCAGTTCCTGCAATACCTCGCGTTGCGCGGCCACCGGCTCAGCACTCCATTGTTCGATCAATGGAAGCCGCAGGCGGGCGAGGTGTGATATAGCAGGACTTAATAATTTCATTCAGTAAAGGAGATTGAAAAATTTACGTAATATATGTAAAATTGAGATCAGTTTCCAGTTGGAGTCAGTTTGCAGTTGTTAGACCAGTTTACAGTTTACAATTTGCAGTTGGCAGTTGTTAGACCAGTTTTCAGTTTACAATTTACAATTTGCAGTTGGCAGTTTAGACCAGTTGCCAGTTTACAATTTGAAGTTTGCAGTTGGTAGAGACTGTACG
>JBBSSY010000189.1:0-6539 GCA_038241595.1 Chitinophagales bacterium
ACCGACAAGATCAGTACTTCCACAATTTTTACGTTGATAAATTGACCGCGGCTCAGGCCGTCTATTACATTCTGCCGGTGTGTTTTGTAGGTGAATTCGTTTGTAATCAACGTGATGATCAGGATGGCCGGGATCAACAGGAGCAGACTGGAATTCCAGGAAACGGTTTGCCATACATCCGGGAAGGCAAACGGGCTGCCCAAAATGCTTTTCCCGTTTATCTTCGGGAAACTGTTGTCCATCATATCATACAACGTATAATTAAACGCAGGAATGCTCACTACCGAAATCAGCAGCAGGATCCAGAAAGTTCGGTAGTTCTTTAATTTAAGCCATTCGATGTGAAGCAGGTGGAACATTTGGTGGCGGTGTTTTTATAACTGCCTAATGGCATGTGGAAATCAGCAATCAGTAGTCAGAAATCAGTAATACAATTAATTAGCGGCTTCGAGGGTGTCGGTCAGTTCAATGAATTTTGTTTCCAGGCTTTTCTTTTTCAGTTGCAAATGATTCAGTACAATGCCCTGCGAGAAACAAAACGAATTGACCGGTTCCAGGCTGGCTTTACCTGCGGGAAAGTACAGTTGCACGCGATTCTCCTGTACTCTTACCTGCCTGGTACCGGGAAATGCATGTAACACATCCAGCAGCCGGGGGATGTCGCTGCAGCTGACTTCTACGATGTCTTCGTTTACGAGAACTTCGTCCACTTTGCCCGACAGGATCAAGGTGCCTTTTTGGAGGATGGCAACATGCGTGCAAACTTTTTCCACTTCGTCGAGTAAATGACTGGCCAGGATAATCGTTTTGCCTTCTTTGGCCAGTGCACGGATAAGTTCGCGGGTTTCTGCAATCCCTACCGGGTCGAGGCCGTTGGTAGGTTCATCGAGTACCAGTACGGATGGATTGCCCAGCAGCGCCGACGCCAGCGCCAGGCGCTGTTTCATGCCCAGGGAATAGGTACTGAACTTCGAGTGACGACGTTGTGATAATTTTACTTTTTCGAGCACCGTGGGTATGTCAGATACCGAGCGATTTTTAATCGCGGCCGCAATCACCAGGTTTTTTTCGCCGGAGAGATAATGATAAAAGTTCGGCGTTTCGAGCAGGGTGCCAATTTGTTTGCGTTGGTCAGGTTGTGCATCCTGCCCGAACCATTGGAAATTGCCGCCGCTGGCTTTTAAAACGTCCATGACGATACCTAGTAAGGTCGTTTTTCCGCTGCCGTTCGGTCCGAGTATACCAAAGACCGACCCTTCCGGCACGTCGAACGAAACGCCCTTCAGTGCCTTGATCCGCCCGTACGATTTTGAAATATTTTGTAACTGTAGAACTGCCACGGTGTGGGATTTAGGGCAAGATAACAAAAAAGGAAAGTTTATGGTTTATGGTTTGTAGTTTATAGTTTTAATTTTTAGCAGCGGTCTATTTTTCGTTTGGCTGGTAACTCGAAAGAATAGTTTGTAGTTGAATATATGGCTATATAACTATAAACTACAAACCATAAACTACAAACTAGTTCCTCACCGGCTTGCCGCTCTTCAGCACGCTCTGTATCCGCTCGAGGGTTTTCTTTTCGCCCGTCAGGCTGAGGAAGGCCTGGCGCTCGAGGTCGAGCAGGTATTGTTCGCTGACGAGGGTGGGTTCGCTGAGGTCACCGCCACACATTACGTAGGCGAGTTTTTTGGCCACCACCACGTCGTGGTCGGTGGCGTAATTGCCGCGCCACATGCCGTTAATGCCTGCATACAAGGCACCCAGCATCGACCGGCCCAGCACTTTAATATCGCTGCGTGGCACCGGCATGGTGTAACCCGCATCGTACAATTCGATGACCGCATTCTTTGCATCAGCGATGCGGCGGTCCTGGTTCATGCTTACTTCGTCTATGCCTTTGCGTAAGATGCCCAGGTCATAGGCTTCGAAGGCGGAGGTAGCCACTTTTGCGGTGGCGATGGTGAGGAAGCGATTTTTAAGCGTGATATTTTCGGGCTCGTCGGGATGCATCTCGTCCGCGGCACGCAGTACAAATTCTTTGGTGCCGCCACCACCGGGGATAAGCCCCACACCCAGTTCTACAAGGCCGATATATGTTTCAGCCGCGGCAAATACTTTGTCGGAATGCATACTCAGTTCGCAGGCACCGCCAAGTGTTAAACCATGCGGTGCAACCACCACCGGCACAGCCGAATACCGTGCACGCATCATCGTGTTCTGGAAAAGCCGGATGGCCATATCAAGCTCTTCATATTCCTGCTCGATGGCCAGCATGAAGATCATCCCTACATTGGCGCCGGCACTGAATTGCAGGCTGTCGTTTGCGATGACAAGACCCTTATATTTTTCTTCTGCCAGCCCGATGGATTTCTGTATGCCCTCCAGTACTTCACCGCCGATACTGCCCATCTTTGTCTGCCATTCAAGCCCAAGTACCTCGTCGCCGAGGTGATACAACCGGCAGGCGCTGTTCTTCCAGACGGTTTCATTGGCGAAATTTTTCATGACGATGAATGCTTCACCCCCCGGTAACGGGCGGTAATCTCCGGTCGTCGCTGTACCGTTCGTAAATTCGGGCTGGTAGTAGAGCCGTTTGCTATTTTCAATTTTATAGAACGACGTTTTTCCCGCGGCGATCATGTCTTCCACCCAGGTCGCCACGGTGTATCCTGCTGCTTTCATGGCCGCAGTGGTTTTTTCTATTCCGAGCAGGTCCCAGGTTTCGAAAGCGCCTATTTCCAAGCCAAAACCGGCTTTCATGGCATCGTCTACACGATACACTTCATCACTGATTTCGGGAATGCGGTGAGAAATATAGGAGAACAAACTATAATGAAACTGCCGGTAGAATTCACCGGCTTTATCGGGAGCTGCCAGTAACAATTTGATGCGTTGCCGCAGGTCATCGAGTGGCTTGGCGGCTTCCAGGCTGGCGAATTTTGGCTTCTGTCGCGCTTCGTATTCAAGCGTTTGCAGGTTGAGCGTGCGGATTTCTTTCTCTCCGTCACGGCCGGTTGTTTTATTGAAAAAGCCCTGCCCCGTTTTATCACCCAGCCAGTTATTTGCCACCATTTTACCAAGCCAGGAAGGAATGGAAAAGATGTCCCTCGCCTCGTCAGCCGGGCAATTTTCCGCGACACCGTTCGCCACGTTCACCAGCGTATCGATGCCCACCACGTCGGCGGTACGAAAGGTTGCTGATTTAGGCCTGCCGATGATTGGCCCCGTCAGCGCTTCCACCTCGTCGATGGTCAGACCAAGGGTTTCAACCAGTTTAAAAATTGACATGATGCTGAATACACCGATGCGGTTGGCGATAAACGCCGGGGTATCTTTACACAACACCGTGGTTTTGCCCAGGTGCAGGTCGCCGTAATGCAGGAGAAACTTTATTACTTCCGGGTCGGTCTCCGGTGTCGGGATGATCTCCAGCAGCCGCAGGTAGCGCGGCGGGTTGAAGAAGTGTGTTCCACAAAAATTTTTTTTGAAATCATCGCTTCGTCCGGCCGTCATCAGGTGGATAGGAATGCCTGACGTATTGGAGGTGATCAGGGTACCCGGCTTCCGGTATTTCTCCACTTCATTAAATACAGCTTGTTTGATATCGAGTCGTTCAACCACCACTTCGATCACCCAGTCGCAACCGGCAATATCTTTCATATTGTCGGTAAAATTGCCGGTCTTGATTAACTTCACAACATTCGCTTTGTAAACCGGCGAAGGGTTTGATTTGAGCGCTGCCTGCAAGGCATCGTTCACGATGCGATTTTTTACCGCCGGGTGATCGAGCGCCAGGCCTTTCGCCTGCTCCGCGGCATTCAGTTCCCGCGGGGCGATGTCCATCAGCAATACCTGCAAGCCGGTACCCGCAAAATGACACGCAATTCGGCTGCCCATCACGCCGCTGCCCAATACCGCAACTTTTTTTATGATTCGATTAGCCATGTCAATTTAGTTAGTTAAACAACTAATCGCAAAGCTATGAATAGTTTGTGGTTTATAGTTTGTAGTTTATGGTTAAAAGGTGCGCTGGCAACAACAAGTAAACAACGACTAACAACCAAACAACGACTAATTAACTAACCACAAACCACACCTATAAACTACAAACTTATCGTTAGCTTACGTTCGCACCGGGCGCTACGATTGTTTCGGGTTTTACAAAGAAGAGTTTGCCTGCTTCATCTTCCGCCATCAGGATCATGCCGTTGCTTTCTATGCCGCGCATCTTGCGCGGGGCCAGGTTTGCCACCACCACCACCTGTTTGCCAATGATTTCTTCAGGGGAAAAATGCAAGGCAATGCCAGATACGATGATGCGCCTTTCCGCGCCCAGGTCTACCTCCAGCTTGAGTAATTTATCTGCTTTCTCTATTTTTTCTGCATGCAGGACGGTGCCAACACGCAAATCGAGTTTGGCGAAATCTTCATATTGAATGGTTGCTTTCGCAGGTACTTCTTTTGGTGATTCCATAATAGTAGTTTGTGAGGGTTCGGTGTTTTCCGGATTTTTTAAGGCGGCGGCGGCCGCCGTTTTCTGGTGCAGTTTTTCCACCTGGGCGGCAATCTCCGCATCGTCAATCTTCCTGAACAACAATTGTGGCTCCCGCAGCGTATAACCGACACTCAGTAATTTGCGCTTGCCGGCATTTTCCCAGTCAAGCATTTTGTCAACCACTTTCATCATGTAACACATTTTTTTTGCCGTAAACGGTAAAAACGGTTGCAACAGGATCGCCAGGTTGGCGGTTAGCTGTAAACAAAGATGCAGGCAGTTGTCAATCAGCTGCTGGTTTTGCGGGTTGTCGGCCAGCGACTTTGCGACGATCCACGGCTGCTTTTCCTGCATATACCGGTTACCCTTACGCGACAAGTCGATCACCTCGAACAACGCTTCGCGAAATTTGTATCCCTCGATCAGTTTCTCTACCGCCGCAGTTGTTTTTTCAAACTCGGCGAACAGGTTGTTGTCTTTCTCATCCATAATGCCGGTATGTAGAACAGGCACCTTGCCGCCGCATAATTTATGCAGCAATACAAATGTCCGGTTCACAAAATTACCGGTGATGGAAACAAGTTCACTGTTGTTGGCGTCCTGGAAACCTTTCCAGGTAAACTCGCTGTCTTTCGTTTCGGGCGAAATGGTGGTCAGGTAATACCGCAGCACGTCGGCCATGATCTCACCGCCGTTTTCCGGTTTTATCCAGTCGTTGATATAATCGTTCATCTCGATGCTCCAGCCGCGGCTCGTACTCATCTTGTCACCCTGCAGGTTCATGAATTCGTTGGCGGGCACATTGTCGGGAAGGATATTGCCATGTAACTTGAGCATGGCGGGAAAGATCAGGCAATGAAATACGATGTTGTCCTTGCCAATGAAATGGACCAGTTTGGTATCCGTATCATTCCAGTATGGTTGCCAGTCCTTATTATTGTCAAGCGCCCATTGTTTTGTGGCGCTGATATAACCGATCGGAGCGTCGAACCACACATATAGCACTTTTCCGGCGGCTTCGGGCAGGGGCACGGGTATGCCCCAGTCGAGGTCGCGGGTAACGGCGCGCGGTTGTAAACCTGCATCGAGCCAGCTTTTGCATTGCCCGAGTACGTTTGGCTTCCAGTCGGCGGCATGGTCCTGCAGGATCCATTCCTTCAGCCAGGCTTCGTGCCGGTCGAGTGGCAGGTACCAGTGCCGGGTGAGTTTACGGATTGGCGGCTTGCCACTCAGCGTGCTTTTCGGGTTGATCAGCATATCGGGGCTTAGGGTACTGCCGCAATTTTCGCACTGGTCGCCAAAGGCGCTGTGGTAGCCGCAAACGGGGCAGGTGCCGATGATGTACCGGTCTGCCAGGAAGGTGTTTGCTTCCTCGTCGAAATATTGTTCGCTTTCCTGTTGTTCAAATGCAAACTGGTTATTCAGGTTGGTAAAAAATTCCTGTGCTGTTTCGTGGTGGATCGGCGCGCTGGTGCGGTGATAGATATCGAAAGAAATGCCGAGGTCAGCGAAGTTCTGTTTCAGGATCTCGTGGTATTTGTCTACGATCGCGCGTGGCGTCGTGTTCTCTTTCATCGCCTGGATAGTGATCGCGGCACCATGTTCATCGCTGCCACTCACAAATACAACATCGCGCTTTCTCGCGCGCAGGTAACGGACATATATATCCGCAGGCAAGTAGGCGCCCGCCAGGTGGCCAACATGTTTGAGGCCGTTTGCGTATGGCAGCGCGGCGGTGACGAGGTATCTTTTTGGTTCTGTCATGTAAAAGCGCAATTTGAGCCGGCAGCAAAGGGCTGTCAGCAATCAGCCGTCAGCAATCAGCAAGAAATACAAATAAAACAATCACTGCCTGCGACGGATCTCTTCAAAAGAAAAGTTGACAAAAATAACCTTTTGACGGGGAAGGAAAAAACAAACCCGGTGAATGTTTGGTATCCTGCTTTGATTTGTGCAATGCGCAACCATAAAAATTTTAATTTGAGGGATGAACCGGAAAAATTTTTTGGCATCGGTTGCCGCTCTGGGGGTTTCGCTTCACGGCATC
>JBBSSY010000190.1:0-6517 GCA_038241595.1 Chitinophagales bacterium
AAATAACGGAAGACCTTTTTTATTAATTGTCTTCTCCGTGCAACGAATGCAAGCAAAGCCTGGTGACAAGCGGACATTTCCCGAGTTCTCCCGTAGTGTTTCGCCTGACCACTTAGCAAGCAAATGAGAACCCAGACCGCGTCTAACAGCTGACATATACTGTTTATTTACCCCAACCTGATGATTGATCGGTTGTATAATACCTTGTTGTTTGAACGGTTGAATGATACGGAAATGAAGTTTGCCGTCGTCAATGTGTGCCGTGGAGACGGTGGATAACGAACCAGGCAATGGTGACCAATACCAGCATGAGAATGATGGTGAAGTAGATCCAGGCCGGGTCTTTTAATTTTCGTTTGCCTTTGCGGGTATTCTTCTGCTTTATTTTTTTGTTGAGGTCGTTATTAAGTTGTTCAACGAGTGATTCCAGGTTCTTTTTGTTTTGAACCTGTTGCAGGCCTTCCACCGCGTCGTTCACGAATTCACTGTCTGCCATCGTTTTTTCCACTTCGTGAAGTTCTTTCTCAGAAAGCATGCCCGACAGGTAGTCCATCAATTTCTGGTTATCGATGTCTTTGTTGCTGTCTGATAATATTTTAAGAAGATCTGTTTTCATGACTTGGTATCCATCGGATAAATTTAATGATCTACAATTGTTTTAATTTTTTATCAATAAGAATTCTAAGGTTTCTTTTGCCATTTTGAATATAGCTTTTTACTTTTATAACCGGGTAACCCGTTTGGTCGGCAATCTCCTGGTACGATTTCTTTTCCAGGTAAAAGGAGGTGATGCAGCGTTTTTGTTCCTCGCTCAGCTCATTCAGTGAATTACCCATCACTTCGAGCGTGCGGTCGCGGTCGATCTGCAGTTGCTTATCAACGGTTAGGTCGGCAGAAATAGTGGTGGCCAGCATTTCAGAGATGTCCAGGGTATATTTCCCCGGCCGGTCTCTCAGTTTCATAAGGCAGTGATTTTTTGCCACCATGTACACCCAGCTTTTAAAATAATCCACTTTATATTTGTGCAGTTCGGTGATGGCTTTTAAAAAGATCTGTTGTACGCTGTCCTTCGCCTCTTCTTCGTTCTTCAGGTATTTCATGCAAACACCAAGCAGGAGCAGGGTATATCGCTGGAGCAGTATGCCAAGCCACTCATTGTTGTGATCATGATAAAAGTTATTGAGCAACTCGGGGTCGGAAATATGTTCGTTCCTGTCAACGCTCACGGGAAATATTACGGTTTTTTGTGAAAGAATGATGTACTATATAACAGCTGCAACGTTTGAATGGTTGTTTGATTGTCTGTTAAGATGCGCTGGAAAACCAAATCCATAAGCGCCCCGAGTCTGTTGTTGTTAAAATGGGGTGCATTATTTGATTGATCCTAAAATGTCTTTAATGACTAGATATATATGTTGCGTTCCGGTAAGTCCGCTGCGCCAGGAGGCTTCGCACCGCAGTGAACTCGTGACGCAGCAGCTGTTTGGTGAAACCTGCGGGCTTGTTGAGAAAGCCCCTGATCATTGGGTAAAAGTGCGCGGTGACTATGATCATTATGAAGGCTGGTGCCAGGAAGGGCAAATTAAACCGTTGCCGGCTGGTCTGGCAAAATCGACAGACCAGTCGCTCACTGCCGATTGGAGTACCCCGATCGTCTACGCCGGTCAATCCATGGTATTGCCGATGGGCTGCCCGCTGGCGTATTTTTCAGACGGCATATTAGCGGTGGAAAAGCCTTTTCCCGGTAGAACCTGGAATCCGGAAGCAGCCACACCGGGCGAGGACGTGATTCGTCAAATCGCTTTTCCTTTTCTTAATACGTCCTATCTCTGGGGTGGCAAATCGGTATTCGGGATCGACTGCAGTGGTTTGGCGCAGACGGTCTTTAAATTCATGGATATCAAATTACAACGCGACGCGTCGCAGCAAATCAACCAGGGAATCGTGGTGCCGTCGCTATCGGAAGCGCGTTGCGGCGACCTGGCCTTTTTTGACAACGCCGATGGACGTATCACCCACGTCGGTATACTACTTAGTCCTACCGAAATCATCCATGCCTCAGTAAAGGTCCGCCTGGACGACATCGATGAGCGGGGCATCATCCACCGCGAAAACGGGGAGCGGACGCATCGGCTGGCGGGGGTGAGGAGGAACTTCTAGGAAGGCTATCAGCTATCAGCAATCAGCAATCAGCTATCAGAAGAAAAAAAATATTCAATATTCAACGCTCAATAATCAATGTTCAATATAAAACCCTGGTTGAAACTTCCTTATGGAAAAATGATTGTTGAGCGTTGAATATTGAATATCTCTCTAAGGAACACGGTCAAATGTGTGGCTGACAGCTGATAGCTGATAGCTGATAGCCAATGGCTTTAACCTATTTTACGTTATCCGACTTAAACGTCTCAATATAAAAATCGATCGCATCCTGGATGATGCTTAGGGCGACGGTTTTATCGCGGATCTCATCCACTTTTACCGTTTTGTTTTCCAATTTCTTATATTCTTCAAAGAAATGACGCAGTTCATCAAAGAAGTGTTTCGGCAGTTCTTCGATGTTGTTGTAGTGATTAACAGACGGATCATTGGCAGCTACGGCGATGATCTTGTCATCCGCTTCTCCATTGTCTACCATCTGCATCACGCCCAGTACCTTGGCCTGTACGATACACATGGCTTGTACAGGAACGGAAGTGATCACGAGTATATCCAGCGGATCTTTGTCGCCGCCATAGGTCTGGGGAATAAAGCCGTAGTTACAAGGGTAGTAAAAGGAAGAATAGATAACCCTGTCGAGCATAAGCAGGCCGCTTTCTTTATCGATTTCATATTTACAACGGGAGCCTTGCGGAATTTCAATAATCGCATTGACCAGCCGGGGAGAATTTGCACCGGTCGGAATGCCATGCCAGGGATGAGAAAGGGTATACATAGTTTCTTTTTGTTTCCGTGCGAAAATACAAATGAATTTTGTGAAAAGAGATGACAAGTTTATTGTGTACGCCGCGAAAAAATGGTATATAAATAATTGATATTTAATTAGCACGAAGGTTTGCAATTCGCACGTACCGAAAGATTGCATGGGTATCCGGTTGCGAACTTAAAATTCAACGCCATTTTTAAAGCCGAAGAGCTGCCCTTTCTTCCAGTTCCTGATATCTTTTTTATATGCCTTGCGATTGCGGTTGGTAACGGCGGCGGCATCCATGCCACGCAGGTCCGGACTGCCGGCGTTTACCCACGCCGTATACCAGAAATCGCCTACTGAAGACACCGATTTACGGATCTGTCGCTCGATCATGCCGTTAAGAAGCTGGTTATATTGTTGTGCGTATGTGTATGAATATCTTGTCTGGTTGTAACGGTTTTTCTGGATATTGCCCGCGGAATCCTTCTGGTACAAGTCGGCAGCGGGGAAGCGGGCTTTGAGCGCTTTGTCAGCCAGCAGCAGGCTGTCTACGAGTGTGTGGCTTTCGTTGATAATCCGCCAGGTTTCTTTTTTGATGTCGGCGATATAACGCGCGGGACGCGTATAGAAATTGATGTTGTTTCCAACAGATTCCGGTAGTTGAGACTCCCAGAATGAGTGGATGCCTTTTTGCCCGGTCATATCTCCGTCATGGTTGACGGTTGTATGAAGTGGTACATGCGCGTCGCCCAGGTAGTGTGCGAGGTCGGCCGCCTGGAAGAGTATATAGGGCCGATTTTTCTCTTTAAAAGCGGTCGTGAGTTTACCCGTAATTTCTTCTATATACCAGGGAAGGATACCCGCTTTCTGCACCAGCGAGTCGCCATATTTTTTAATAGCCTCTGGCAGTGTAGCCGGCATGGCTTCTCCTTTCCGTTCCAGGAGTTCTAAATCAATGAAGTGGCGGTTGACCTCCTGTTTATAATTGATGGCGTAAATGCGAACGTCCGGCATCACCGCTTCTTCGGTAATAAAGTCGATGTGGTTATAAAAAAAAGTTCTCATTGAATCTGGCAGGGAAAAAACGGCGGCCTTGTTGATGCGCTGGTGTGCCCAGAAGCCCCAGCCAAAAACAAGCGAGACGCCGGCGGTGGCGAGAAATACCAGCAGAAGCAGGGAGAACGTTTTCTTTACCATAAATAGTCGGGGATTGCCGCCGTGGTTTCGAGCGGGTGATTCTACAACATTATTATTAATATGCCAGCAAAATAGGGGATGTCCAAAATTTAACGCTCAATGTTCAATGAAAAACAGAGCAACTTGTGTCTTATCTCTTTATTGAACATTGAGCATTGAGCGTTGAGCGTTGAATATTGAATATTATTTTGGGGTTATGGGCTCTTTATTGAAAGTTGACTGCTGATAGCTGACTGCTGATTGCTGACTGCTGATAGCTGACTGCTTTTTGCCCTCTAATGAATATCTTTCAGATCCACGAGCCATTCATTCTCCACACGCACAATTTTTATGGTCGTAGTATCTTTTGTCTGGAACGTGTTGGAATATTCATAATTCACCGTAGAATCGTTGAGCGGTTGTACGTTCAGGGCGATAATACTGGCGTCTTTAAACGCCACCTTGTCTTCTTCCTTCATTTTATTGTAGCCTTTTTTCCATTTGTCGAGCAACATCACGTTGGTGTTGGTAGAGTCTTTCAACAGGAAAAATTTTGCCTTGTCGTAATCGCCGTCGAGCGAGGCGCGGATGAATTCGCGGCCTGCCTCCTGTGCGTCGTCTGCTTTTTCGTAAGCAGATTCATTTTTACAGGAGGAGAGGGAGATCATAACTGCGCATACCTGGATAAACCGCTTCATAAAATCAAAAGATGAATGAGTGTAATATTACCGCTACAAACCTACATGAAGTTAACAAGTGCACAAAGCCTTCGTTGTTAACAGGCAGGTAAGAAGCGATGCAAAAAGCAAAAAGGCATCTCTGGATGCCTTTTTAGCGTGTTTTATGAGAAGGATATCGATTTTACAACTCGTGTTGTTTTTCTTTTTCGTAGGCCCGGATGATGGCTTTAACGAGGCGATGACGTACCACATCCTCTTCGTCGAGTTCAATGTGAGCGATGCCTTCAATATTTTGCAGGATGCGGTTTGCTTTCTCGAGTCCGCTGCGCTGATGTTTCGGCAGATCCACCTGCGTAAGGTCACCGGTGATGATCGCCTTGGCATTGGCACCGATTCGGGTAAGAAACATTTTTATCTGCAGGTCAGTCGCATTCTGTGCCTCATCCAGAATGATGAACGCATTATCGAGCGTTCGTCCGCGCATATAGGCCAGCGGTGCGATCTCGATGGTGCGGGTACTCATGTAATAGCCCAGTTTGTCGGCCGGAATCATATCGTCCAGCGCATCATACAACGGACGCAGGTATGGATCGATCTTTTCTTTCAGGTCACCGGGCAGGAAACCGAGGTTTTCACCGGCTTCCACCGCTGGTCGGGTGAGGATGATCTTTTTGATCATTTTGTTTTTCAACGCCCGCACGGCAAGCGCTACCGCGGTATAGGTTTTACCGGTACCAGCGGGCCCGATCGCAAACACGATGTCGTTTTTGTCGGTAGCGGTCACCATCCGTTTCTGGTTGATCGTTCTGGCCCGCACGGTTTTTCCGTTGGGACCAAAAACAAGTACTTCATTGGGGTTGCGGTCCACGAAATTGTCGACCACTTCAGCATCGTCACCACCCAGGATCTGCTCGAGATAATTCTCGGTCAGGTGGCCGTTCCGTTGAAGATACTGCACGACCAGGTTGATTTTCTCTTTTGCAGAATCCACCTGTTCCTGCGAGCCGCTCAATTTGAGTTGTGTGCCACGGGACAATATTTTCAGGAGGGGAAATTTCTTTTTGAGGATGTCTAACTTACCGTTGTTTACGCCAAAGAATTCAATAGGGTTAACGGTTTCAAGGTTTATTATTGTTTCTGTCAAGTCTTTCGGATTTAGGTTCAGTGCTTCAATTCGCCGTTAGATAGCACCTTCTCAAATATAATTAAATGATCGGGAGAAAGTGAGGGATAGTTATTCACAACATGTGGAAAGCCTTCGGCTTTGGCTATCAGCTGTCAGCTATCAGCAATCAGCTATGAGCTTTTCCATGATTTGTCATACACGTATAAAACAAACGTCGCATCATTATTAAAAGTTTAGCGGACGTAAAATATTTTTAGGTATTTATCAAAGTTGATAGCTCAAAGCTGATAGCGATAGCGATAGCGATAGCTGATGGCTGATGGCTGATGGCTGATAGCTGATTGCTGATAGCTGATAGCCGGCCGCTGGCAAGCGGACAAAAAAATCCCGGTTCAAAATAAACCGGGATCAGTATTTTAAATATCATTACTGAATTAGTAACGATACATATCTGTTTTGTACGGACCGGCGGCGGGGATACCAAGGTATTCGCTCTGGGCAGACGTCAGTTCATCCAGTACGACACCGATTTTTGCCAGGTGTAGACGGGCAACTTTTTCATCGAGGTGTTTTGGAAGTACGTACACTTTGTTTTCGTAGCTGCCGTGGTTTGTCCAGAGTTCG
>JBBSSY010000191.1:0-6502 GCA_038241595.1 Chitinophagales bacterium
AATGCTTTTACTTCCGGCCCGGACTTGTCCGCGCTTTGTCCGGCCGAGCCGCCGATCAGCACCCCGGAGTAATTTCCGTTGGCGTCTTCCACCCCGTTTTCGGCGTAATAATTTATTTTACCGGCCCCAAACGGGTAGCGGATATCTGCGGGCACCACGAATTCAAAACTAAACCGGCCGTTTTTCACATCACTCTTCCCCTTGAATAATATATTTTGCTGATCCGGAAATGTTTCTTTGAGGCTGCCCGGGTCATTGCCCAGTGTCGTCCTGTTTTGTATTTTATCGAACAAGGTTGGGTAAACAGTTCCGTTAAAACTGCTGATGGCCGCGCCGGCACCATCTGTAACGGTACCGGTGATGGTATATTTCTGCAACGCTTTCAGGGTATCCGGCAATGCGGATACCGGCCTGCCGTTTACCGTATTGGTTTCCACATGGTATGTTGGAAATGCAAGTGTTATGGCAGGGTCGCCCAACAACGTAAATTTTAGGTTGTTGATGATATCGCCCTGCGAGCGGTAGGTGATATTTTTTGCATCCCGCACCGCCTCGCCCAGGCTCGGGTATCTTCCACCAGCATTGCGCTGCAAAGCGGTAAGCAGGTAATTCTGGTTCATGATTCGATTGCTGTAGGCAAATACCAGCCGCGTCGTGGTCATTAAGGCTATGGCACCGGTTTTAGGCCGTAGCAGGATATTTTCTCCCAATGAATTAATGGAGGGATTGTCATAAGGTGCAAAATCACAGGTGGCGGTGATAAACAATGGCAACCGGTCCGTATTGTTCCATCGGTTTACAATGTCCTGGTCAAGCACAACTTCTTCCGCAAGCCTCCTGAAACCACCATGACCGTTGTAGTTCCAGATAAGGGTCCCATTTTTCATAACGTCGTTGAGGGCTGCATTTACGGCGGGGTAACGGCTGCCGGATGAGTTGCTCTCCTGCTGGTACGCATCCAGGTAAATCTTATCTGCCAGGAAGAGTGGACCAGCAGCGGCGGCGGCCGCCGTAATGGTCTCAGCGTCGTGCAGGTGCAGGTTAAAATCTTCGTCATCGGCGATAAAGGTCAGGTGGTTGCGCCAGGGGCCAAGGCCTGCCGGGGCCGTGTACGCCATTACTTTGTCAACAAACGCAATGGCTTCAGCGGCTGTTTTAACCGGCACACGCCCGATACCGATATCAAGCAGGTTGCCTGCCCTGGGATCGTTGATGTCTTCATGATCATCTAAAAAACCAAAATAATCATCGGATACAAAAGTGGTAAGCGGATCGAGGGAAGATTTGCTTTGATAGGCAGGCACCGCGTTCAGGTTGTTTGGCAGGCGTTTTTTGGGGTCAAAAGAAGCGTCGCCAAATAACAACAGGTACCTGGGCCGGCGCGAGGAGTCGCTACCGGCGCGGTCGTAAAACATCTTTACAAAATCACGCAACGCGGTGGGATCCGCAGCTCCGGATCCAAATTCATTGCCGACCTGTTCTGCAGTCACGATGCTGACGTTAAGCTGGTTCTTTTGCAGGTGGAAAGCGGCCAGGCGCCGCGCCTGGTCCATAACCGGAGCATGCGTGATGATGAGCATATCTGGTGAGGAAAGCGCATGCAGGTCCTGGTTCGCAACCTTACCAATGGGTTGAGGGACCAGGTAACCCGTATTGGTAAAAGCGATGTATTCGTGCAGGGAACCGGAACTATTTAGAAACGCCAATTCGCTGCCAATCAAGACAGTTTTCAGGGCGAGCGGCGACAATGGGTCGGTGATATCCCATACTCGCGTCGTAGGCTGGGCACCTTGCAAAAGAAACCTGGCGTTCGCGCCAGTGGCAACGCTTGCCCAGTCACGAAAGGATAACGGGTTGCTACCGTTCATTGCAAGCGTTCGTTTGGCGAACACTTCAAACCAGTCGAGCCAACCCTGCGAGCCATTGCCACCAGGCTGGTAAACATACGACACCATAATCGGGGCCGTTACACTGAGCCGGGCAACTGTCTGCACACTGCTGGCAAAAAGTTCCAGGTTGCTGGCGGTAACACCCGGCAATTCAGCGATACCGGCTGCCGAACCATTAAGCGTTATGCTGAACCGGCTGTTGGCATTCACGGAACGGGCAATACAAGCAGACACCAGCGTCACCGGCTGACCAACCTGCAGGTTTGTGAAAGGGACAGCAAAGCTTTTTGAAAGGCTTCGTCCGGGGGATGTAGAGAACTCTTCGCCGAACCAGTTTTTCCCGCTGTTGAGGAAGTTTACCGTGTCCTGCTCATGAAAATACCGGTCATCGAAAGACGTTACCTGTTTATCCGCGGCAACTGGCTGAACAGCAGGGACTATCCGTTTCCCGGTGCCGCCGGTCGTGATGTAATAATATGACTGGTCGCTGTACAGGTTTTTTTGGTGTGAGAAACGCTGGTTGGCAGAATCTTTCAGCCAAATATCCGGACCGTTCGCATAAAAAAGGATATAATCGTTGCCGTTGAAAGTGCCATCGCCGCCATCGACTACTTCTATCGCATTTTCGCGCAGGTCGTCCAGGGCAACTGCCGAACAGTTTTCAGGCAGCATGGCACCGCCATTTCCGTACAAGCGGATGGCCGCAGAGGCCGCACCCGAAGGATTAAAACCCATCGTCATGAGAAAAGCGGCATCAATTTTATAAATGCCTGGCTCTTTTACCGCAATCTTAAACCACTTGCCGTTTGCCAACACAGAGGAAGACGCGTATTTTCTTTGCGCAGTAAGGGAAATAGCTATCAGAAGCAGCAGGACTGCAAGCCATAATTTCAGCAGTTGAGACGGCATTTTTCAAATTTAAATCAATGGGTGCGTACGACAATAGAAAAGAAAACGTTAAAAAAGAGCCATGTCAGCCTATATCAAATTTGAGGGATACTCAGCGACAGGGGATATAAGTGAAAGTGCTTATCTTCGCTGGCAGGTTAATCAGACCTTTTAATACAATAATTATATATATCTCTCGTTACTCTATTCTAAAAAGCGGCTCAAATGGCATATAAAATGAACTGGAAACTCTTATTATTCGTTGTCTTCAGCGCTTCCACCATAGCGTCTTGTAAAAATGGTAAATTATTTGGCAAAAAGAAAGCATCTTCAGATGTAACCGGGTGGAACTACAATGATAAAAACCAGGGCGGGTACCAGGTGGCTCAGGAGAAAGAGCAGCGCACCGGGCCAGGTCTTGTATTTATTCAGGGTGGTACGTTTACGATGGGCGCAACGCAGGAAGATGTAATGAACGAATGGAACAATATTCCGCGCAGGGTTACTGTAAATTCATTTTACATCGACAAGTCAGAAGTAGCCAACATTCATTATCGCGAGTACATGTATTGGTTAAACACGGTATTTGATGGTGATGAATACCAGGCAGTTCGCAATGCGGCCCTCCCGGATACGCTGGTTTGGCGCAGTGAACTTGCAGACAACGAACCGTTGGTCGAATATTATTTCCGCCATCCCTCCTATAATTATTACCCTGTTGTGGGTGTAACCTGGAAACAGGCGAACGATTTCTGTATCTGGAGAAGTGACCGTGTAAATGAATTACAGCTCATCAACAAGAAATTGATCAACGATAAATCGCTGAAAAATATTTCCGGGTTGGGCGCCGAACACTTTACCACAAAATCTTACCTGTTGGGCGAATTCACGCCGACGCCAGGTTCAGGTATTCGTTCTAAAAACAACCCGCTAAAAAATCCAAATGGTACGCCAAGAAGCCAGGTTACCTTTGAAGACGGTATTCTCTTTCCAAATTATCGCCTGCCTTCGGAAGCTGAATGGGAATATGCTGCCTTGGGTTATATAAACGAGAACCCGCAGCCAAGTAAAAAAGAAGGAAGCCGTGGTGAAGAGCTAGTCACGAACAAACAGGTGTATTCGTGGTCACAAAACGTAAACGGGCTACGCGATTCAAGGAAAGGCAGCTGGCAGGGAACTTTTCTTGCCAACTTTAAACGCGGCTCTGGTGATAATATGGGTGTTGCTGGTGGTCTCAATGACCGTGCGGTGTACACGTCCCCCATCGAGACTTTTTACCCGAACGGTTATGGCCTATATAATATGTCAGGTAACGTAAGTGAGTGGGTTGGTGATGTTTACCGTCCGCTGTCATCCGTTGACGTCGATGACGTAGCACCTTTCCGTGGTAATAAATTTACAACGGTGGATCTGTCAACTGGCAAACCTGAGCTGGATAGCCTGGGCAAAATAAAAATGAGGGATATCACTGACGAAGAAAGTCATAATCGTCGTAATTACCAGAAAGGGGATGTGGTTAACTTCCTTGATGGGGACTCCAGTTTTGCAGGTGTATCTTACGGTTATGGAATCACTACGCTGATCAGCGATAAATCAAGGGTGATCAAAGGTGGTAGCTGGAATGATCGTGCCTATTGGTTGAGCCCTGGCACACGCCGTTTCCTCGAGGAAGATCAATCCCTGAGTACCGTTGGTTTCCGTTGCGCCATGCCCAGGGTTGGTAGTCCGGGAGGCAATGGCCGTAAAACAGGTATCAACTATAAAGCACGCCGTCAGAATTCAAGGAAAAACTAAGTAATGAAAATAATTTTTAAGGCCATCCAGTTGGATGGCTTTTTTTATGCCCGTACCTATTAAAATAAGTGGCCTGGAAGCAGCTTGTTTTTATATTTTTGGGTGATGAACATCGACCAGCTCTATACCATATTCGAGGCGCACCCGTCCATCGCAACAGACACGCGGCAGGTAAAACCAGGTGACCTTTTTTTTGCGCTAAGGGGCCCTCACTTTAATGGTAACAAGTTTGCCGCAGACGCGCTTTCTGCAGGAGCGGCTTTTGCCGTGATCGATGACGAAGATGTTGACATTGGCGACCAAACCATCCTGGTGCCTGATGTGCTGACGACACTCCAGCAACTGGCAAAATTCCATCGGCAGTCGTTATCCATTCCATTTTTAGCCATTACCGGGAGCAATGGCAAAACAACTACGAAGGAACTAATCCACGCGGTATTGGCTTCCACTTTTGCAACGTACACCACGGTGGGAAATCTTAACAACCATATTGGTGTGCCACTCACTTTGCTAAAAATCAGGAGAGATGCACAGATGGCGGTCATTGAAATGGGCGCCAATCACCTCCTGGAGATTGCTGGTTATTGCCGTTATACCCTGCCTTCCCATGGATTAATCACGAATACCGGGAAGGCCCATCTCGAAGGTTTTGGCAGCCTGGAAGGGGTTAGAAAGGGAAAGGGCGAACTGTTCGATTATCTTCGTTCAACGAACGGAACGGCATTTGTCATGCATGATTACGAGAACCTGGTCGCCATGACAACCGGCATCCGCGAAGTGGTTGAGTATGGTACGAAAGTGGGGGAAGTCACCGGCGAAGTCAGTAAAACGGATCCTTTTCTAGCAGTGAGGCTCACATCCGGTACAACTATAGACCTGGTGCAAACGCAGCTGGTCGGCGCCTATAACCTCCCCAATGTACTTGCTGCAATCACTATCGGTAAATACTTTCATGTGCCGGATGAGCGTATAAAAACAGCCATTGAGGCGTACGCCCCTTCTAATAGCCGTTCGCAGCTCATTAAAAAATACAGCAATCACTTTATTTTGGACGCCTACAATGCAAATCCTTCCAGTATGCGCTCCGCCATTGAAAATTTCGCCGGTATGCGGGCCGAACGGAAAGTGTTGATCCTGGGTGCGATGGCTGAACTGGGTACAGAAAGCCTGGATGAGCATCTTGCGCTGGTGGCACTGATCAAACAGTACCAATGGGAGCAGGTGGTACTTGTCGGGAGCGATTTTATGAAAATCGATCATCCTTTTATTTGCCTTCCGGATGCGGTTGAAGGGCGCCAATGGTTCCGGCAGCAGCATTTTACGGATACTTACATGCTGGTAAAGGGTTCGCGCTCGATGGCGATGGAACGGATCCTCGAATGAACTGTAGGAATTAGGTTAACTTCACCTGAAACTGATTGGAATGTCTACAACTAAAAGTTCGGGGTACTTATGGACGGTGCTAACCAACAAATGTCCGCGCTGCAGGGAAGGTGAATTGTTTGAAGACCCCAATATGTATAACCTGCGGAAAGTGACGAAAATGAATCATACCTGCCCGGTTTGCGGACAGCCGACGGAGATAGAAGTAGGATTTTATTACGGTACCAGTTATGTAAGTTATTTCCTGGCGGTGATTGTTTGTGTGATCTCGCTTATTGCCTGGTGGCTCATCATCGGCTTTTCGTTTGAAGATTCCCGTTTCTTTTGGTGGCTGGGTGTAAATGCGTTTTTGCTTGTCGCACTCCAACCGTTCATCATGCGTATGTCAAGGACTTTATGGCTGTCGTGGTTTGTGAGGTACGATCCGAACTGGAAGGTGAACCAGATCAACAAAGAGACCATCGAGCGCATTGTTCCCGAGCAGATGGGGAATTGGTAGAAGGGATGAGCTATCAGCTATGAGCTATCAGCTATGAGCTATAAGCAAT
>JBBSSY010000192.1:0-6490 GCA_038241595.1 Chitinophagales bacterium
AATCCGCCGAATTCATATGTCGTACCTACGGCACTCGGTGCCCGTGAGGCAAAATTTTCTACCGATACATCACCCCTAACGGGGTGTTGGAGTAAGAACGACGAATGGATATTACCCCGCTAGGGGTAACGTATTGGTAGCATTGGTAGCATCTCCCATACAATGCCACAAAATACAGTAGGTACGGTATATAAAAACAGCACGACCTTACCAGATTTTGATCCGCATATCCGGTGCCACGTACATTTTATCCCCTTGTTGAACGTTGAATGCCTCGTACCACGAATCCATATTTACCACGGGTCCGTTGGCTCGGTGCATACCCGGTGAATGCGGATCGGTGAGCACCAGTTGCGCAGCTGTTTCGGGCCTTGTGTTGCTGCGCCACACCTGCGCCCAGTTTATAAAGAAACGTTGCGTGGGCGTTAATCCGTCGATCTTTTTTCCTTCCTTAAATTGTTTGGTATGTGTAAATGCTTCGTAGGCCACGTTCAGCCCGCCGAGGTCAGCAAGGTTTTCGCCGAGGGTGAGTTTGCCATTCAGATGGATGCTATCAAGCACGGTGAACGCATTGTATTGATCGACTACGAGCCCGGTACGTGTCTTGAACTTCTCTGAATCTTCCTTGCCCCACCAGTTTTTCAGGTTGCCGTCTGCGGCGTACTGGCTGCCCTGGTCATCAAAACCATGTGTCATCTCATGACCAATCACCGCCCCGATCCCGCCGTAATTAATGGCATCGTCGGCACCGAAATCAAAGAATGGGGACTGCAATATGCCGGCGGGGAAAAGGATCTCGTTATAAGAAGGACTGTAATAGGCATTGATGGTCGGCGGTGTCATGCCCCACAGCGTCTTGTCTACCGGCTTGCCATAGCGGCCGATCATTTCATCGTAAGACCACTCGCTGACGCGACGTGCATTGCCGAAGAAATCATCTTTGGCAATGACCAGGTCTTTGTAGTCACGCCACTTGTCGGGGTAGGCAATTTTTTTGCTGAAGGCGTTTAATTTTTCGAGTGCTTTGGTCTTGGTGTCGTCGCTCATCCAGTCTAGCCCGCGGATTCTTGCGCCGAGGGTGACCTGCAGGTTATTAACCAGGTCGAGCATGCGCTGTTTGGCTTCCGGTTTAAAATATTTCTCCACGTAGAGGGCACCCAGTAAATCTCCCAGCGAACCGTCAATCGTTGCGCTGATCGTTTGCCACCGTGGCGTTTGTTCCTGCTGGCCGGAAAGCACCTTGTTGAAGGAAAAGTTTTCGTTTACAAATGCGGTGCTCAGGTATCCGGTTGCGCCGTTGAGGAAATGCCATGCCAGGTACGTTTTCCAGTCTTCGAGCGGCAACGCCGATAACAGGATATCCAGGGTCTTGAAAAAGACCGGGTTGCTGACGATGACACTGTCCGCACCGGTCAGTTTCATCGTCGCAAACATGGCTTTCCAATCAATAGATGGCGTAGTGGCAGACAGATCATTGATTGCGAATTTATTATATGTTTTATAGGGGTCGCGCATCTCAACGCGGCTGTACTGCGCTTTCGCCAGTGCCGTTTCTATCCGCATGATCGCACCTGCCTTGCTGTTGGCCATCGCTTCATCATCGCCCACGAGTTTAAACACATTCGCGACGTGTTGCTGGAAAGCCTTGCGAATGGTGACGCTTCGCTGGTTGCTGCTCAGGTAGTAATCGCGATCGGGCAGGCTGGTTCCGCCCTGTGATATGGCCGGGACGTACATCGTGACCTGTTTGCGGTCAGGCTGGATGGAAAATCCAAATGGCCCGTCGACGCCCTGGGTACGATTGACAGCGATGGTTTGCAGTAAACCGGGGATCGTCGTGATGCTGTCTATCTGTTGCAGTTGCGCTTTTATAGGCTGGTAACCCAATTTCTCCCGGCTGAGTGAGTCCATGCCACTTGTAAAAAAATCGCCGATTTTTTGCCTGGCCGGACTGACCGATGTATTGGCAGCGGCGTCGGACAGCAATTCCTTCATTCTCCTGGAACTCTCTTCGCGTAGCACGTCGAAGCTTCCCCAGCGGGTTTTTATGCCGGGTACCGGGTTGTCTTTGATCCAGCCCCCGTTCACATATAGGTAAAAGTTGTCGCCTGGTTTTACCGAGAGGTCCATATTTGCCTTGTCGATGTACTTGGGCTGCTTTGCTTTTACCTTGAAACCAAAGGCAAATACTACGGCCAGGCCGGAAACAAACAGGGCGCTGTAAACAATATTTCTCATGTATAATTTACAAAGGAGGGCGTTATAAGTTTACGGTCGTGGGATAAATGCATGTTAACCCGCAAAAAACTACGCCTGGTATTCATACCTGCAAGTCCTCGCCAGGTAGGTTAATCAACTGTCGTAGGCCTCCTGCAACTTGCCAACCTCTATTTTTTTCATCTGCATCATGGCGTTCATCACCTTTTTGGCTTTTACCGGGTCGGGGTCGCCCATCAGTTTGCCGAGTGCATCTGGGATTATCTGCCACGACAAGCCAAATTTATCTGTCAGCCAGCCGCACCGGTCTTCCCTTCCGTCTTTAGTTAATTTCTCCCAGAGATCATCGACTTCTGCCTGGTCCTTGCAGTGTACGAACAGGGAGATGGCCGGTGTAAAAGAATAATGCGGCCCTCCATTAATCACGTAGAATTCCTGTCCTTCTATTTCAAAAGTGCCGGTGATCATACCACCGGTACCGCCATCGGCAGGCATCCGCCGGACGTTTACAATTTTAGAATTTTTGAATATACCGGTGTAAAAATTAATGGCCTCTTCGGCATTGTCTTTAAACCATAAAAACGGGGTGATCTTTTGCATGATGGTAGCTTTTTGTGTGAAAACAAATGTAACAAACCGCCATTCATTCGTCAATGGGTATACGCGACAAATTGAGGGCAGTTTCCGACAAGGCAGTAACTCCACACACCACCCCCGCCGGCCTTTGGCCGGCGACCCCTCCTCACAGGTGGGGAAACCAATTTATAACAAGCACAAAGGATCATCTCATTTGATGATGCAAATGAACTTGCCCTGTTGAAATAGAAATAGTTTCCCCACCTTTTTAAGGAGGGGTGGTTTTGCGAAGCAAAAGCGGGGTGGTTACAGCGCTCTGCCAGCCGTTCCACTATTCCTTTAAAACGATCAAATGATGTTATTCTTTTCGCTCTATAAAAGGTCTGTTGAGAATATTTCCTCTTACGTACTGCAGGAAGCCTCACACATAGCCGTCTCTACGTTATTTCTTTTCCCGGATGGCCTTAAATTCAGACCCCGTCTTCCATACCGGGAATTCTTTTTGGTTGGCCAGCCGCTCACCCACCCTGATTAACAGGTCAAGGTCACGAACGCCGCCTGCCATGGTCCAGGTGGTCGCGTTGAGTTCATCAGATGGCTGGTGATAATGTTTTTCCGTGTACTCGTCCTGCAATTTTTTCCCGTACGCGGGTCCCTTGCCTTTCACGTCCACACCCGTTTCAATGTAGAGTGAGGGTATCCCGATCTTGGCGAAATTAAAATGATCCGAGCGGTAATAATAGCCGGCTTCGGGGTGTGTTTCGAAAGAGATGTAGCCGCTGTCCTTTTTTATTTCTTCTGCCAGGATGTCTTCCAGGTCAGACTGTCCCTGGCCGACCACGACAATGTCGTTGGTGACCTCGAAGGGGTTTAGTCCGTCCATGTTGATATCCGCAAGCGTTTTACTAACCGGGTAGATCGGGTTGAGCGAATAATATGCCGAGCCCAGCAGGCCTTGCTCTTCTGCCGTTACCGCAAGAAACACGATCGTTCTTTCCGGCTTTACCGGCATATTTTTAAACGCACGCGCGAGTTCCAGCAGACCGGCTGTTCCCGAAGCATTGTCCAGTGCACCGTTGTAAATGCTGTCGCCGCTTTCATCGGGTGTACCAACGCCCAGGTGGTCCCAGTGCGCCGTATAGATGATCACTTCGTCCGGGTGTTTGGTACCGGTGATTTTCCCGATCACGTTGTACGACTTATTATAGGTGGCGCGTACTTTCATCGTGGTCGATAATTTCGTATTCAGCGGTACGGCTTTAAATCCCGGCTTATCTGCCTTTGCAAGTAAGGTGGAATCGAAACCCGCAGCGGTAAAGATGCGATTGGCCACTTTTTCAGGGAGCCAGCCGATGACGTCACAGTTTTTAACGGACTCGCCGCGGGTGTCCAGTAGCAACCGCGCGTTGTTAAAGCTGTTTTGCTGTACACTGAACGGGTAACTCGCCGCGACGGTGTTGTGTATGATCAGGCAGCCTTTGGCACCCTGGCGCGCCGCTTCTTCGAATTTATAGGTCCAGCGGCCATAATAAGTCATGGTATTGCCCTTGAACAGCGTGGTATCATGCGACCAGAAACCGGGGTCGTTTACCATCACCATCACCACTTTTCCTTTTACGTCGAGGCCGGCGTAATCGTTCCAGTTGTATTCAGGAGCAACTACCCCGTAACCGGCGAAAATAAGTTCAGACTGATCGAGCACGACATTGGAGTCCGGTTTGTCTGTCCAGATGATGTAGTCTTCAGGCGCCTTCAGGATGAAACTGCTTTTTGGCGTTTTTACCGACATCGACAGAGCCGCCGTCGCTTCGAGGTTGACCATCGGAACCTCCTGCAGGTAACTGGTGCCATTACCCGGCTCGAGACCGATGGCCGCATATTGCTGCTGCAGGTAGGCAACGGTTTTTGTTTCGCCTGCGGTAAATGGTTTTCGGCCGAGGAAAGAATCCGAAGCCAGTATGGCAATGTGTTTCTTCAGGCTGTCGGCACTAACCCTGGTGGAACCATTGCCATTATTTTTATCACCCGCGTTGTGTTCACACGCGACAAAAAGAAGAACGTTTAACAGCCCGCAATAAAAAAATATCTTTTTCATAATTCTTAATTCGACGTGATAAAATAGTCGCCTGAGAAAGCGTTTGACCCGTGCAAGATCGGCCGGTTAACTCCATAAAACCATCCCCAGGGAAAAGTGATTGAGATGGCAATCGGGTTGACCGATTTATCACCGATCAACAGCGAAGCGACAATGTATATATTATCAATTCTGGATTGCAGGGAAGTCGTTGCCTGCCATGGCGTTTCAATGAAAGTATTGCAATTATTTCACAGCTTCCAGCCAGGCGTGCGCCATTAACCGGGCACCGGCCAGCGAAGGATGTACACCATCTGCTGTCCAGTAAACGCCGGGAGCCGACTTAATCGCTTTTTCATAAATTGCCTGGTAAGGTATAAATACCGCATCGAACTCACCGGCAAGCTCCTTTGCAGCAGCACGGTAATCATTAAACGCCGGAAACCAGGTGGCATCTACCGCCTTGATTCCGATGATGGCATAGGGTTCACCGATGATCATTTTTACGTCAGGCAAAGCCTGTTTTGTTTTATCAAGGAGGGCCTTAAGATCGTCCCGGTATATTTTAAGCGTACCCGCGTATTTACCGGTAACGGTATGCCAGAAATCATTCACACCGATCAGCAGGCTAAGCACCTGCGGCTTTAGATCCAGGGTGTCTTTTTGCCAACGTTCCGAAAGCTGTAACACTTTGTTGCCGCTGATGCCCCGGTTATATATTTTAAGATCTTTACCAGGATATTTAAAGAGCAGTTCCGAAGCAGCAAGCATGGCATAGCCCCCGCCGAGCGCTGAAGAGCTGTTAGCATTGGCATCGTCTTTTTTACGGCCGGCATCCGTAATCGAATCTCCCTGGAAGAGAATGGTATCACCAGCATTGATAGAAATTTTCTTCTTGAAAGTTTCAGCGGCGAAAACGCCCGAGACGATTGACGGGATGGAAATGGCCGACACCCCGGCGATGGAGGCTTTTTTAAAAAAGTTGCGTCGCGACGTATTGTTTTGTTGAGTCATATGGCATCGATTTTAGTTTAAATGTACGGGAAAGCGGTTATCATTCGGCAAGAACTGGGGGGCGACTGTTATAACGGCCCTCCATTGGAAATCGCTGCGCGCAGGAGCGACACTTCCGTCGCGTCCGCGATGGGGAACTCTGTCACCAGCGTCCCTGCTGCCAATACCAGGATGCGGTCGGAGATCGCCAGGATCTCGGGCAACTCGGATGATACCACGATGATGCCCATTCTCTCCGCCGCAAGTTGTACGATCAGTTTATAGATTTCATTTTTTGCGTTGATGTCGATTCCGCGCGTGGGTTCATCGAGCATCAATATTTTGGGATGAGTAGCGAGCCATTTGGCGAGTACCACTTTTTGCTGGTTGCCACCGCTGAGATATCTTACCGCCTGCCAGGGCGAAGAGACCCGGATGCCCAGTTCACCAATGTATTTATTTGCCAGGGCAGTTTCTTGCCGGCCATGTATAAATCCTCTATCACTGAGTTCATCGAGCGTGGCGAGACTAATATTTTGTTTTACCGGCCACGCCGGCACCAGTCCATCCCGCTTGCGGTCTTCAGGAGCAAGTACAATGCCCGCACGGATGGCTTCGGCCGGACTGTTA
>JBBSSY010000193.1:0-6482 GCA_038241595.1 Chitinophagales bacterium
GATGGCAACGGGGTGGAATTGTACTGGGACAAACCCCGGGACGAATGGCCGGTCGATAGCGATGGTAACTTCGAAATGGTGACCGACCCTTTAATCACCAGTGAACTGCTGCAGGAGATCGACGCATAATTATTTTCGACTACTGCACCCTGTTACCTAACCATTAATTTTCCACATTGCTACAATCAAGACATCCACAGCCACCGCTCGCAGAAAAAAAACCTTTTGAAATATCCATTCATGACGATACCCGCATTGATGACTATTACTGGTTAAGAGAAAAGGAAAACCCCCATACAATCGCCTACCTGGAATCAGAAAATGCTTATCTCGAGTCAATGATGCAGGTGACCAAACCGTTGCAGGAGCAGTTGTTCCAGGAAATAAAATCCAGGATCAAAGAAACGGATGAGTCGGTACCTGTTTACAAAAACGGTTATTTTTATTACACGCGATCTGTAGAAGGAGGCCAGTATTTTAAATACTGCCGCAAAAAGGAAACGCTGGACGCGGAGGAACAAATATTGCTTGATGTAGACCTCCTGGCGGAGGGACATTCTTATTTTTCCGTCACCGGTTTTTCAGTAAGTCCGAACAACCTGCTGATGGCTTACGGTGTTGATGACAGCGGCCGGCGGCAGTATACCCTGATGGTCAAAAACCTGGTAACAGGTGAAATTATGCCTGACAGGATATTTCCAACCGATGGCAGCGCGGTATGGGCCAATGACAGCCGAACGATTTTTTACACAGAGACAAACCCGGGTACCCTGTTGTCAGAAAATATTCGCAAACACCGGCTTGGCGAAGATTCCGCTGCCGATGAGTTGGTGTACCATGAAGTGGATAAATCCAATTATCTGGGTTTGTACAAAACGCGGTCCAGGGAGTACATCATTATTCATTCCAGTTCCACCCTGTCTTCTGAAGTGCGCGTACTTCATGCCGGCGATCCTGATGGCGCATTCCGGTTGTTCCAGCAGCGCATGCCACATATCAAGTACAGCATCGAGCATTCGGGGGATCATTTTATCGTGCTGACAAACTGGGACGCCGTTAATTTTCGCCTGATGTCAGCGCCTCTGTCCCAAACAAGCCGCGAAAACTGGGAGGAAATGATTCCGCACCGCCCGGATGTACTATTACAGGGTGTGGAGCCATTTGAAAAAAACCTGGTAATTACCGAACGGCGGGAAGGCCTGCTTCACTTTCGCATCCAGGACCTTACAACAGGCAGTTCACATGACCTGGCGTTTGATGAACCCGCGTATGCAGCCTTCCCAGGTGCCAACCCGGAGTATAACACGTCTTTTTTTCGGTTTACCTACACGTCCATGACGACCCCGACGACTACGTATGACTATCATATTCTCACCCGGGAGAGGCATCTTTTGAAGCAACAGGAAATTCCAGGCGGTTACAACCCAAAGGACTATGTCACCGAGCGACTGTATGCGCCGGCGATGGATGGTACTGCCATCCCTATTTCCATCGTTTATAAAGCCGGTTTTAACAAAAACGGGCTGGCGCCCTTGTTGCTGTACGGCTATGGTTCGTACGGACATAGCATAGATGCGTCTTTTTCGATCGCCCGCCTTTCGTTGCTTGACCGCGGATTCGCATTTGCGATGGCGCATGTTCGCGGTGGCCAGGAAATGGGTCGCCTGTGGTATGAGGACGGGAAGCTGCTTCACAAAAAAAATACGTTTACCGATTTTATCCGTTGCGGCGAATACCTGGTGGGCGAAAAATTTACGTCCCCACAACATTTGTATGCACTTGGTGGCAGCGCGGGCGGGCTGTTGATTGGCGCCGTGGCTAATCTGCGGCCAGATCTATGGAATGGGTTGATTGCCTCCGTTCCCTTTGTGGACGTGGTAACAACCATGCTTGATGAGACCATTCCGCTGACTACGAATGAGTTTGATGAATGGGGAAATCCAAAAGAGAGGACCTATTACGACTACATGAAATCTTATTCTCCGTACGACAATGTTCACGGCAATTATCCAAATCTGCTGGTCACAACTGGGCTGCACGATAGCCAGGTACAGTATTACGAGCCCGCTAAATGGGTAGCCAAAATAAGAGCGCATAAGGTAAACGATACCCGGTTGCTGTTTCATACCAATATGGTGGCGGGTCATGGTGGGGCATCAGGACGTTTTAAGTACCTAAAAGAGATTGCCATGCAGTACAGTTTCCTGTTGGCGCTTGAAAATAAGTGGAAGCTGTGATAAGACATAATATGGTGAAGTATCTTGAATGTTTGAAGAAGGCAATCAGCAGTCGGCAATCAGCTGTCAGCCAATACGTTTAAAAGAACCAGATATTAAGAACTTTGTACGTTACCAATTGCTTCTTACCTTTGCACATTCAAAAATAACGCTGGTCGGTGCTGTGCAAAATGGCGTCTCACCAATATAAAATTCTGGCATTTATGGTTTCTGTGAATAACGTCACCCTTTCGTTTGGCAAACGGGTTTTGTTTGACGAAGTAAATCTTACATTTAATAAAGGCAATTGTTACGGGGTAATAGGCGCAAACGGTGCCGGCAAATCCACGTTTCTTAAAATACTTTCCGGCGAAATCGAACCCAACAAAGGTTCCATCGACATCACTCCCGGCGAACGTATGGCGGTGTTGAGCCAAAATCACTTTGAATTTGATGAGTTTTCGGTGTTGCACACTGTAATGATGGGGCACCGCAAAATGTGGGAGGTCTCCAAGGAGCGGGATACCATTTACGCGTTGGCAGATTTTACCGAAGAAGACGGGATGCGTGCCGGGGAACTGGAAGCCGAATTTGGCGAAATGGGTGGGTACACCGCGGAAAGCGATGCAGCCACTTTGCTCAGCGAACTCGGTGTGGAAGAACCGCTTCACCAGACACCCCTGAAAGAACTGAATGGCCCCATGAAAGTACGTGTACTGCTTGCGCAGGCACTTTTCGGCAACCCGGATGTGCTGATCCTCGATGAACCGACTAATGACCTTGACGTGGAAACCATTAACTGGCTGGAAGGTTTTCTCGGCGATTTCGAGAACATCGTGATCGTCGTATCGCATGATCGACACTTCCTTGATTCGGTATGTACCCATGTAGCCGATGTTGACCGCCACAAGATCAAAATTTATACCGGCAACTATTCCTTTTGGTACGAAAGCAGCCAGCTTGCTTCCCGCCAGATGACGGATAAAAACAAAAAAACAGAAGATAAACGCAAAGACCTCCTGGAATTCATCGCACGATTCAGTGCCAATGCCTCCAAATCGAAACAGGCCACTGCGCGTAAGAAAGCCCTCGAAAAACTGGTCATCGAAGATATTCAGCCTTCAAACCGCAAGTACCCGGGTATTATTTTTAAACAGGATCGTGAAGTCGGTAACCAGATCCTGAACGTTGAAAAATTATCTAAGTCTATCGATGGCAGGGTTCTTTTTAAAGACGTCAATTTTTCCGTCAACAAGGGCGATAAAATCGCATTCTTCTCCAGGGATCACTTTGCACTAACCACTTTTTTTGAAGTGATCAATGGGGAAGTGAAGGAGGACGGCGGGAAATACGAATGGGGTACCACCATTACAAAAGCATACCTGCCCAACGACAATACGGAATTCTTCCAGGATCCAAATGTCAACCTGATGGACTGGCTGCGGCAGTATGTTCCGCCGACGGTAACAGATGTTGATGAACCGTTCCTGCGCGGCTTTCTCGGGAAGATGCTGTTTAGCGGTGACGAGACCTTGAAAAAAGTAGGCGTGTTGAGCGGCGGTGAAAAGGTGCGTTGTATGACGAGCCGCATGATGCTGCAGAACCCCAACTGTGTGATCCTCAATGAGCCCACCAATCACCTGGACCTGGAAAGCATTCAGTCTTTCAATGAAAGTATGGTCAATTTCAAGGGAGTCGTCATGCTGACGTCTCATGATCACACGTTCATGCAGACAGTCGCCAACCGGGTAATAGAGATCACGCCCAAAGGCATTATCGACCGGCTGATGACCTTCGACGAGTACCTCGCCGACAGCCGGGTGAAACAGATGCGGGAAGACATGTATGCATAGAGAAGTTTAAGGTTTAAGGTTTAAAGTTTTAAGGTTTAAGGTTTAAAGTTTGAAAATTAAGAGAGATGGTTTGAAATAAGGCGCTCTGTGTTCCTGCATGCTTCTTCTTTCGGCTGATAGCTGATAGCTGATAGCTGATGGCCAAAGGGCGTAGCCCTTTTTCACATAATAAATCTTACATTTAAACGCTTATATAAAAACCACCGCGATGAATGTGGAGACTGGCGTTATTATACCTCTTTTTTAGTTTTTCATTTTCTTCGTGGGCGCAATTACCCGGGACTTACATCGGCACCCCCAACCTTCGTCAAAAATACATTGCTACAGGACGCGTCAGTGTCCAGCTGGATACATTGAGCATTGTTCCAAAGACTTTTAGCATCACGGGCATCATCGATTCAGCGTACACCATCGATTATGTCAATGCCAGGCTCAGCTGGAAACACCGGCCGCCACTGGACAGTGTCCGGGTTGCCTACCGGGTATTTTCTACCAGGCTCAATGCCGTGGCCGGACGTGTAAAATTCGACAGTGTCAGCCACAACTTCATCACGGGACCGGCAGCCTTCGCGGCCCGGGGGAAGGGAAGCGAGGACCGCTTTTTCAATTTTGGCAACATCAATTACAATGGCAGCTTTGGCCGGGGTTTGTCATTCGGCAATAGCCAGGACGCTGTGGTAACCAGTAACCTCAATTTGCAGATATCCGGTTTCCTGGCCGACAGCGTAGAAATTGCAGCCGCCATTACGGACAATAATATCCCCATCCAGCCCGATGGCACTACCCAGCAACTCAACGAATTTGACCGCATCTTTCTCCAGTTTAAAAAGAAAGCGTGGCAATTGAGCCTGGGCGATATCGACCTGCGCCAGAATAAAAGTTACTTCCTCAATTTTTACAAACGACTGCAGGGTGGTGCTTTCGAATCCAATACCAGGATCGCACCCAATATCACCAACAGCGCAACCGTGAGCGGATCCATTGCCAAAGGGAAATTTACCCGCAATATTTTCGAAGGGCAGGAGGGCAACCAGGGACCATACCGCTTAACCGGCGCCAACAATGAACTTTTTTTCGTGGTGCTGGCCAATACCGAACGCATATATATTAATGGTGAATTGATGAAAAGAGGAGAGGAGCAGGACTACGTAATTAATTACAACACGGCGGAGGTTACGTTTACGCCCAGGCGAATGATTACCAAAGACAGTCGCATACAAATTGAATTCGAATATGCCGACCGCAACTACCTTAATACCAACCTGTACTTTTCGGATGAGGTTAATGTGAACGATCGGCTGAAGGTCCGGTTCAACGTTTTTAACAACGCCGATGCGAAAAATTCTCCCATCAACCAAACACTCGATCAGCCACAGAAGATGTTTCTGAATAATATTGGCGACAGCATCAATCGTGCGTTTTACCCCATCTCTACAAAAGATACCTTTTCAACCGGCAGGATCATGTATAAGAAAATTGATACCACTTATGCGGGCGCCCTGCAACGGGATTCGATTTTTAAATACTCTGCCAGCAGCGACAGCGCGATGTATAATCTATCGTTTTTTGAAGTGGGACAGGGGAATGGGGATTATATGCCCGATTTTAATGCTGTTAACGGAAAAGTGTACCGATGGGTGGCACCGGTTGATCATATAAAACAGGGCAGCTACGAACCCGCCACGTTTTTAGTAACTCCCAAAAAACAACAGGTAGCCAGCATGGGCGTCGATTATGCCATCTCAAAAAATACTAGTGTCAGCACCGAACTTGGTTACAGCAACTATGACCTGAACGCATTTTCGTCGCGCGACAAACAAAACGACAAAGGCTATGCGGCAAAAATCCAGTTAAAAAACAGCCAACAGCTGCGGCGCTCCGGTAAAACCTATTTGGTATCGGAGGGCGGTTTTGAATACGTAGATGCGGCTTTCAAACCACTGGAACGGCTACGGAACATTGAATTCACACGCGACTGGGGACTTCCTTACGTAGTACCGCCTGCGAAAGAAATACTATATAACGCAGCGGTGCAACTTACAGACGGTGCAACGAATTCATTAAAGTACCAGTTTGTAAACTATACGCGGGATGATGGCTTCAGGGGCGCCCGCAATGCCCTCGTTCACGTGCAGCAAATAAAAGGCTGGCGATTCAACAACCAGTTGAGTTATATGAAATCGTCCGGTGTTAGCGAACAGGGTTACTTTTTTCGTCCGACCATTGATATTTCAAAAACATGGTCAGCGTTAAAAAATTACATGATCGGTAGCTCTTTCAGTGCCGAGCACAATGAGTCACGTAATAAGATTTCAGATAGTATTTCCCTCGCTAGTTTTGCATTTGAGACGATCCAGGTATACATCAAATCACCCGAAAAAAAATTAAATCGCTGGGGGCTCAATTGGTTTAC
>JBBSSY010000194.1:0-6468 GCA_038241595.1 Chitinophagales bacterium
CAAACTATAAACTACAAACTGTTCTCAAAGCCCTCCATTGACCCCCAGCACCTCCCCCGTTATGTACGACGCCTCCCTGGAAGCGAGAAAACCAACGGCATGAGCCACTTCTTCGGAGGTGCCGAATCGCCTGACCGGGATCATGGCGACCAGTTGTTTTTCATCGAGGCCTTCGGTCATATCGGTTTTTATGAAACCGGGCGACACCGCATTGACGGTAATGCCGCGCCGGCCCACTTCCTGCGCCAACGCTTTGGTGGCACCAATTACGCCGGCTTTCGCCGCCGAATAATTCGTCTGGCCGGGTAGTCCTTTCTGGCCCGACAGCGATACGATATTGATGATGCGTCCAAAGCGTTTCAGCAGCATCTGGTTCAGCACGAGCCTGGTCACGTAAAAAAAGCCGTCGAGGTTGGTGGACATCACGCCCTTCCATTGCTCGGGTTTCATCCACATCATCAGCGCATCCTCGCGAATGCCGGCATTGTTGACCAACACTTCGATGTCGCTGTCCACATGCTTTTCGATCCACTGCCCGAGCACCTGTTCGGTTTGTTCCAGGCTGCTGACGTCGAAGGCCATCAGTTCCCCGTCACCACCCGCTTCTCTAATGCCGCCAAGCGTTTGCGCCGCAGCTTCTTCGTTGCCTTTATAATTGACTAGCACATAATAACCCATCTGCGAAAGCTTCGCGCAGATGGCGCGGCCGATACCTCTGGAGCCCCCGGTGACTAAAGCACATTTCATATTTTATAGGTCGCCGATTTTAAGCGGATGGCTACCAGCTTTCAGCCATCAGCAATCAGCTTTCTCAATACACTTAACGTAAAATCTTATAAATATATATATCGTTGGTGTTCTTCATGCATGCGCCTTTTACGGTTCAACAAACGCCCGTTTCCAACATCTCCCTTACCTTCTTCTGTTCCTTGTAATGTGGTACGTCATCGATAAATTTCGGGAATACCTGCCGCGTAGCATCATATACGGCGCGAGTACCTGAAGATAGCCGCCCCGCACAGTGCAGGAAGTCGATCGCCTGCACCAGCGACATCAGCTGGATCGCCAATACTTCAAAACTGTTGTCGATCACTTTGGCCGTCATCAGCGCCGCGTTGCAGCCCATGCTTACAATGTCCTGGTTGTCGTTGTTATTCGGGATGCTGTGCACGTACATGGGAAATGACAAACTCTGGTTCTCCGCAACCGTGGAGGTGGCCGTAAACTGAACGCCCTGCATGCCGAAGTTAAAACCGAGTACGCCGAGATTTACAAACGGCGGCAACTTGCGGTTGAGTTTTTCATTGAGTAAATAATTCAGCTGCCGCTCGGCGAGCATCGACAGTTTGGTGATCACAGTCTTCAATTTATCCATTTCGAGCGACACGTAATCCCCATGAAAATTGCCCCCGTGAAATACATTGCCGCGTTCATGATCGATCACCGGGTTGTCGTTTACGCTGTTGAGTTCATGCACCAGCACGGCTTCTGCCTGGATGATCGTATCCAGTACCGGGCCCAGCACCTGTGTAATGCATCGAAGGGAATAGTATTCCTGCACCTTGCCCTCGAACACTTCCTGGTTGATGTTTTCCGGGTTGTACAGGTGTTCGGCACGGCTGCGGACCATCTGGCTGTCGGCCAGCAGTTCGCGCAACATGCGCGCCACTTCCTGCTGCCCAGGGTGATGTTTTACCACATTCAGTTCATGGCTATAATGATCGTCGAAGGCTTCCACAATTTCGTTGGTCATGGCAGACAGCAACACGCCCCATTCAAGCAGTTTCCGTGCGCGGAGTACATTGATCAGTCCAATGCCGGTCATGGCAGACGTGCCGTTTAAAATGGCGAGCCCCTCGCGAACCTGGATGCGCAACGGCTGCAGGCCGAGCCTTTTGAAAACTGCCCCACAGTCCTGCACCTGCCCCTCGTACATCACTTCTCCCTCCCCGATCAGCGTTAAGCCAAGGTGCGCGAGCTGCACCAGGTCGCCGCTGGCGCCTACACCACCATGTTCGTAAATACAGGGTGTTACCTCGTGATTGATGAGCAACACCAGCAGGTCTGGCAATCCATGATGAACACCGGAATAACCCTGCATGAGGCTGCTGAGCCTGGCCAGCATGAGTGCACGGACCTGCAATGGCGACATCAGCTGCCCGCTGCCTGAACAATGGCTCCGGATCAGGTTGTATTGCAGGTCGAGCAGGTTGGATTCGCTGACCTTGTATTGTGCCATTGGGCCGAAACCCGTATTGATGCCGTAGATCAGCTTGTTGGAAGAGAATTGTTTTAAAAACCGATGGTTCTCCGCTACCCGCGCGAGCGCCGACACCGACAATGCCACCGGCATTCCGTTAAACACCACCTCGCCAACAGCACGGGCACTCAGCATACCGTCTCCTACAACTATCATGAATTAAAATTTTTTTTCGCAAATATAACGGACGGATCCTGAACCAACGATACCGATTTACTGGTTCGTTGCTATATGCCCGGGCGCATTAGTTGATTTCTTCTTGCAGATATCACGGCTATCTTTTATCAATAAAGCGCACCATTTTCCGACCGCCACCGAATTGCATTTTATGCATGTCTTCTCCCGTTATGTAGACAATGTGCGGACTCACGCGCAACTTCGCCTGCAGGTAGGCCCGGATCTTGCGATCGCTTTCCGCGCTGTGCGATGTCGGCTGCAGGTAAAGCAATACTTCATCAAGGCCCACTTCGTTCGAATACACTTCGGCGATATAATCGACGATGTCTTCCATCTCGTGCAACAGGTCGAACAGCGCCGGCGGGTACAGGGTAGTGCCTTTAAATTTGATCATCTGTTTTTTTCGCCCGATCAATGGGGACAGGCGCAAGGTCGACCGACCACAGCCACAACGCCGATCGTCATAGGTGCAGATGTCGCCGGTTTTGTAACGAATCAACGGCATGCCTTCCACACCCAGCGTGCTGATGGTTACTTCGCCGGGTTCGAATGGACCGACAGGCCGGTTGTTTTCATCCAGCAATTCGACGATTACGAGGTCCGGCTGGTGATGCCCTCCCCGCCCCTCCTGGCATTCGGTAAACGCCGTTTGCATTTCGGTGGAGGCGTAGGTCGAAAACAATTGAATATCCCAGGCTTCTGTAATCCGCTTCCCGAGGATGTTGAGCGAGAAGTCGGTGTTGCGGATGTTTTCGCCGATGCAGATCGCTTTTCGTACCGACGTCGACTGAACATCGATGCCATGTTCATGGGCATAGTGCACGAGCTTCAATATGAAAGAAGGAACGGCCACCATCGCCGTTGGTTTAAGGCGTAAAATGGTTTCCCATTGCAACGAAGGCACGCCTGGCCCAAGCCGGATAATTCCCGCACCCAGTTTCCGGATGCCCGAGTAATAGGCCATGCCGGCCATAAACTGCCGGTCGAGGGTTAACATCAACTGGTAAATATCTGCGGGCGAACCGTCGGCACAGGAGAAAGAGGTATATTCATTGTATGCCAGCCGGTCTAGGTCGTTCTCGGTGAGTGCAATCGTCACCGGGCTCCCCAACGTACCTGACGTAGAGGTGTACTCAATGATCTTGTCCCTGCTCACACAAAGAAAATGGTCATTTCGTCGTTGCAAATCTTCCTTCGTCGTTACCGGCACCTGCACCAGGTCATCTAGCGTTCTGATCCGGCCGATATCGATCGAATGCCGGGTGAACAACTCGCGGTAATACGGCGAATGCGTACTTACATAAAACAGGAGCTCACGCAGCTTTACACCCTGCATGACCTGGATCTCTGTTTTTGTCAGGTAAGTTGTTCCGGGTGGGTACATCATGGGCGCTCGATAATTACGACGGCAGATGCCATGGTTTTTAAATGAGACAAAGAAACATGGATTTTCGTGATATTCATAGAAGTCATCAGGCCAGCCGTTTCACCCAGCAACAGCAAGCCGGGCTTGCCGGCTTCGTCGTTGAATATTTCCACTTCATTGAAAGCCGTGCCGTTGGCCCAACCGGTTCCAAGTGCTTTAAAAAATGCTTCCTTGGCAGCAAAACGCGCTGCGTAATGTTCCGCGGGATACCGTTTGGTTTCGCAATACGCGATTTCCTTCGGAGAGAAAACCAGGTCACGAAAGGCGCCGCCTTTCGACAAACTCGTGGAAATGCGTGCCACCTCGATCATATCAATGCCTACCCCGCTGATCATGCTGCCTTTTTGAGTTGAACGCATTTTTCGATCTGCGTGCGAATGTGATCCGCTTCTTTTTTGGTGGCGATGACCTTGGTAAGTGCCAACCGGTAACAGGTTTCCGCAGCCTTGGGATCGCCTTTTTTAAACAGGTAATCACCCGCCAATACATAGGTATGATAATATTCCGGGTTGCTGTTGACCAAACTGTCGACAGAAATATCCTGCCCTGCTGCAAGCCGGTGTTTAAAGCCAAGGAAGCGTTCGTAGTTTACAAAAGCAGGTGTTTGTAGAAATGAGTCTGCTTTTATCGCCAGGCTGGTGTCGCTGATCTCCTGGTTTTGTTTCATCCCGCGCAGGGCAAATACTTTTTTCAGATCGTATGCCACAAACTGGCCTAGCTGCCAGGGCGATGTGGATACCCACACCATTAATTTCTGCGGCTCGAAGACGATGGAATGATGGGCAATCAACTGGTTGATGGCTTTTTCGTTACCCAGGCCGATGTCTTTGTTATCGAGCCCGCGCTGGTTGCGCAGGATGTCGACCGTTTTCTGGACCGTGTTGTGGTGGTTTGAATCGAGCAGTTGCATCATCCGCCGGTAGCGGTAGGGCGACGCTCTTTCACGTTCCTGTTGGCGGTTCAGATCCGACGCACCCAGCGCATCACTCTGGAAATGATTGGCACAGACGATGAAATTTTTATGTGGATCGTAGACACCGATGGCGTCGGGGGTTTTTTCGATGATCACTGCTTTATCGTCTGCGGCAGAAGCCACCAGGAACGATTCCGACACAAACATCTTTCGTTTTTTCGCGATCGCCAGCGCTTCGTCGATATTTTTGGCATACTGCAGGATCTCGCGCGCCACCAGCGAAACCGGCGTCGCCGAGCCGGATGGAATATCGGTTTTCGCCGCATTAATCGTCACAGCGAGGCCCTTCTCATTCATTCCCGACACCACGCCGATAAAACCGCCCCAGGTAACCGTCATCATTTTATACCCCTGTGCCGGCGCAAAGAAAGCAACGATCTTGTCTTCTGCAAATTTATCGCCGACGTAAAAATCAAAGTTTCGACCGATGATCATCGTAGAATCGGCCGAACGGCCGTCCCAGGTTCCAAACGATGTGCAGCCCACCAGTGCCATGCTTTGCAACGCATGGCCAATATCGTGCGCCGCATGGTAGTTCAGTATCCGCTGGTAGTTCGAGCCGATGTAATCATATTTTGATGAGGCGGCATCCGACACTCCGTAGATCTCGTCTTTGTACTCTTCGGTGACATTGTCTGCCAGGTGGCGATTGAACCAGCCGACAAAATATTTGAGGAAGTGCAGGTAAAAATCAGAGGGAATCATTTTGCGGATCTGCTCGTTAAAATAATCCTCCTGTCGCCTGACCAGTTCTTCAGTGAGTTTGCCATTGATCACGCCGCGTTCGAACGGTTCTCCTTCCACGTATAACTCATACAAACCAGACCTGCTTTTCCTGAACCAATTATTGCCGAGGGTCAACAACCCGTCTGGCTGGGCGGTGCGCTGGAGTTCCAGGCTGCTTTTATCAGCAATTTTCGGCGGGTGTTCGACGGCCACCACCATCAGGTAAAGAAACCCGATGACCAGCAAAAGGATCAATCCTCCAACAAACCAGCCCAGGATCTTCCCGGTTATTCTGAAAAATTTACGCATTTCTTATCTTTTCAATAATTCGTTCATCGCCGATAAATGCCGTGCTGGTTACCAGCCCGCTCATGGCCGCGCCGAGTATCCCATGCAGGTTCAGGTTCTGGCCGGTGAAATACAGGTTGGGCAGTTTGGTACGCGGCGAAATAAAGGTCCTCAGCGGATCCTGGTAATCCTTAACAATGCCATATAACGAGCCATCATCATTGCCAATATAATCCCGGTAAGACAATGGCGTGGAGGTATAATACGTTTGGATGCAGTCGCGGATCGTAGGGAACTTCAGTTCAACCTTATCAATCAATTTTTCCGCCTTGCGTTTTTTAAACGCCTCGTAACTCTCGCCGCGGTCATCTGCCTGCGACACCGTGTTGAAGGTATCTTCCCATTGTTTTACTTCTTCATACCGCATATACGTCAGCACGTTCATGGCCTCGGCGTACTCGGGCGACTTGCTGGAGGCGGGCAAAAAAAGCGCATACCCAAGCGGCCAGTTTTCTTCCGTGTAATCGGCCACCGTCCAGACCGCCCCTTCGCGGTGCATATAATAGTTGTACTTAAAATATTTAAAACAGTCTTTCTTGAAAACGATGTTTACGGTAA
>JBBSSY010000195.1:0-6447 GCA_038241595.1 Chitinophagales bacterium
ATTGAAGTGTACTGCTATAACACACTTAGTTCTAAAATACCAGATATGTAAAGCATTTGACAAAATATCAATTATTATTTAACCCGTGCAGCGTATTCTCATCATTGAGGGTATGGGGTCTGGGGTTCTTCCGATGAGCGGATATATCTTAATTAGTCGGCAGTCTGCTTCGCAGGCTGCCGATTTTTTTTTGCGAAGTTGAAGTGTGGGGTTTAGGTGATGCAGGCGTGCAAGGTGGAAACATGCTTCAGGCCCGGAAGGCCAAAATAAAAGAGCACAGGCTGCAGGCCTAGACAGGTACGCAGCACAGGACTGCAATTTAAAACTTAGCGCTGTCGGTCTTTCAGGTCTCTATTTAAACAGCTCGGTAACACAGGCCTGCAACCTGGGACCTTTTCTTTTGGACTTTCAGGCCTTTGAAATACATATACAACCTGCTAATTGCCAACTGCCAATTGCCAACTGCCAATTGCCAACTGACAATTGACAACTATCTTTGACCCAAGACAAAACAGCGAGATACCATGCGAAAAATCGGCGGACTCCTATCAATAGCTTCCTTACTCCTTTCTTCCCTCTTATTACATGCACAAACACCTCATGCACTTACGTCCGCAGAGATTCTGCTGGGCATGAAAAAATTAAATGTACTGGGTTCGGTATTATACGTGGCTGCACATCCCGATGATGAAAACACCAAATTGCTCGCTTACTTCGCCAAAGAGAAATTGTACCGGACCGGCTACCTGTCACTCACCCGCGGCGATGGCGGCCAAAATCTTATCGGTAATGAGCAGGGCATCGAACTGGGACTCATCAGAACGCAGGAACTGTTGTCGGCGCGGCGGATAGACGGCGCCGAACAATTCTTTGCGAGTGCCTTCGATTTTGGCTTTTCAAAGAGTACCGCCGAGGCACTTCGCGTATGGAACCGCGACAAAATTCTTTCCGACGTGGTGTGGGTGATCCGCAAATTTCAACCGGATATAATCATAACGCGTTTTCCACAGGATAGCCGCGCCGGGCACGGCCATCATTCCGCCTCCGCAGTGCTGGCGGTCGAAGCATATACAGCGGCTGCCGACCCGTCAAAATATCCGGAGCAATTAAAATATGTAAAACCCTGGCAGGCTAAACGGGTGCTGTGGAACAGTTTTAATTTTGGCGGATTGAACACCACCAGCGAGGACCAGTTCAAAATGGAGATCGGCATGTACAACCCGATACTCGGCAAAGGATATGGGGAGATTTCGGCTGAAAGTCGTAGCCAGCACAAAAGCCAGGGCTTTGGCATGGAACGGCAACGTGGGCCGGCACTGGAATATTTTTCGACCTGGAAAGGGGAGGCGCCGAAAACCGATCTCTTCGATGGCGTGGTTACAAGCTGGGAACGCGTTCCAGGAGCACACGAGGTACAACAGCAGCTTGACAGCCTGATCAGCAACTATTCCCTGTTCGAACCCGGTAAATCCGTTAAGGGGCTGGTGTCCCTGTATAAAAAGATTGCCGCGCTGCCCGATCAATACTGGAGAACACAGAAATTAAAAGAGATCCAGAAGCTGATTGAAGCTTGCAGCGGCTTATGGGCCGAAGCAACGACGATTGAACATGTTGCGATCCAGGGCGATTCATTGTTGGTGCGCCTGTTTATAAATAACCGCAATGGCAACAACATTACTTTCAGGCGACTGGTGTTACAGCATGTTGATTCAACGCTCAATCTCGTATTGACATCGAATAAAAATATCACCTTTAACAAAATGCTGCTGGTGCCCGACAGCATGCCCCTTTCTCAACCATACTGGCTAAAAAATCCCATGAAGAAAGGATATTTTGACATCGACAACCAGTTGCTGATCGGGAACCCTGACAATGAAGCCGCCTTTTCGGCCCATTTTTTTGTAACCATAGAAGGCCTGGACCTCGAGATTGTAAAACCCGTTTTGCAAAAAATAGCCGACCCGGTAAAGGGGGAACTCTATGAACCCATTGCCGTTGTTCCGCCGGTGCTGATAACACCGACGAAAACACTGCTTATTTCCTCGAAACCGGATGCCCAGGTGATGCATTTCAGCATTAAGGCACTGAAAGAAATTTCCGCACCTCAACTAATCGTTTCACAAAACAAGGAATGGCAGGCTGATAAATCCTTCGTCCGTACCAATTCGGTATTGCATAAAGGCAGCGAGACGGATTATGCCGTTACGGTAAAACCTGTCGGCAACCAGTGGAAAAATGGCAGCCAGTCATTAAACGCTTCCGTGGTGGCCGATGGCAGAACTTTTACCCGTTCGCTCCGGTCAATCGACTATGATCATATCCCGGACATAAATTATTTTAGGCTGCCTGAAGTAAACATCGTGACGTTTGACCTGAAGACCGTGGGTAAAAATATCGGGTACATCGTTGGGGCGGGAGATTATGTACCGGCAGCCCTGCTGCAGATGGGGTACGAGGTTACCCTGCTGAATGATAATAACCTGGCTACCGTGAACCTTTCGCAGTTTGACGCGGTTATCAGCGGTGTGCGTGCGTACAATATCAAGGAATCGCTCAATGCCTATTATGATAAATTGATGGACTACGTGAGAGAAGGCGGCAACCTGATCGTTCAGTACAATACCTCGACGCAGATCGGACCTGTTAAAGCGAAAATTGGTCCCTATCCATTTGAAATCTCACGTACACGAGTAACCGATGAAGATGCTGCGGTGAAGATATTAAAGCCTGCGCACCCGGTTTTTAATATACCGAACAAAATCGGTCCGAAAGATTTTGAGGGCTGGGTGCAGGAGCGGAGCATTTATCATGCAAATAAATGGGACAGTCATTATGAAACCCTGATGTCGATGCATGATCCCGGCGAAGCGGATGATGAAGGCGCACTCATCACCACCAGGTATGGCAAAGGGAATTTCGTGTATACGGGACTGGTATTTTACCGCGAGCTGCCCGCAGGAGTGGCAGGGGCGTACCGGTTGTTGGCGAATTTGATCGCGCTATAGTTTTTTAAGCCATGGTGACACAGAGACACGGGAAGGCACGGAGAAATGGGTAACATCTACTGTGTTAGTCTGTGTCTCCGTATCACCGTGATTTAAAAAAATCTTTAACAGTTTAACAATTATTAAAAATTATATCTTTCACCCATGAGCACACCCTCTGAACAACGGCGCAGCATAACCATTGTGATCGTGATCATCGTAGGACTGGCAATTGGCATGTTCATCAAACGGGTGCCGTTGGGCCTGCTGATCGGTGTGATACTTGGACTGCTTGCGTCCGGACTTTCTTCTTCCAAAAAAAAATAAGTATGCATGATGAGGTCAACGATAAGATTCCATTATTTAAATCCTGGAAACAATGGTACCTGTTTGTCATAGGCTTTCTCGTCGTACTGATCTTCTTGTTTTATTTCTTTACTAAATACTTTGCATGAGCCTGCTCGACTGGATAGTGATGGCTATCGTCATGGCATGTATTGTATCGTATGGCCTTTATAAAAGCACCACCACCAAGGACCTGGACGGCTATTTCCTGAGCAACCGCAGCATGCCCTGGTACATGATCTTGTTGAGTATCATGGGAACGCAGGCCAGCGCGATCACTTTTTTGTCTGCACCGGGCCAGGCGTATACCGACGGGATGCGTTTTGTACAATATTATTTTGGGCTTCCGGTCGCGATGGTGATATTGTGCATCACGTTTGTGCCAATTTTTCACCGCCTTAAAGTATATACTGCCTACGAATACCTCGAGAACCGTTTTGATGTAAAAACAAGGACTTTGACGTCCAGTCTTTTTTTATTGCAGCGTGGTCTCTCTACCGGTATCAGCGTCTATGCACCTTCCATCATTTTATCCTCACTGCTGGGCTGGAACATTTACTGGACGAATATTTTTATGGGTGGACTGCTGATCTTTTACACGGTAAGCGGCGGTGCCCGCGCCGTTGCCTATACGCAGCAGCTGCAGTTTATTATCATTTTCCTGGGCATGTTTGTCACTGCCTATATGGTTGTTCACCTGCTGCCGGATGGCATCGGTTTTTTCGATACGCTGAAGGTCAGCGGCCGGCTGGGAAAGCTGAATGTGATCACGACCGGCAGCACGGATAATGGCTTTAACTGGAATGACCGCTATAATATCTGGAGCGGCCTGGTGGGCGGATTTTTCCTCGCACTTTCTTATTTTGGCACCGACCAAAGCCAGGTGGGCAGGTACCTGACTGCCAAAACACTGACCGAGAGCCGAATCGGTTTGTTGATGAACGGCCTGGTAAAAGTACCCATGCAATTCCTGATACTCTTGGTTGGCGCCTTGGTGTTTACATTTTACCAGTTCAACCAGCCCCCCATATTTTTCAATGAAACTCAGGTTGAAAAAATTAAATCGTCTCCCTATAATGACTCCTTGCAGGTATTGCAAAAGCAATACACGCAGTTGTCAGAAAAGAAGCAAGCGCTTGTTCGGGAGTATATTGGTGATTACAAATCAGGGAAAGACGCGCGCGAATCCTCCGCTGCACTGCAGGAGGTGAATAGCCAGACAGAAGCCTTGCGAACTGATTTTAAAAAGATCCTGGATAAGGAAGATGTCCGGGGAGATTCCAACGACACCAATTATATATTTCTCCGGTTCGTGGTCGATCATATGCCAAAAGGGTTGGTGGGATTGCTGATTGCCATCATTTTTATCGCGTCCTGGGGCAGTATTGCCGCAGCGCTCAACTCGCTGTCGTCGAGTACGGTGGTCGATATCCATAAAAAATTTGTTAACAAGGAGTGTACGGCGGCCGAAGATTATTCGCTGTCTAAATGGTACACTTTCGGCTGGGGTGTGTTCAGCATCATCATCGCTCAGTTTGCCGGCAACATGGGCAGTTTGATCGAGGCGGTGAATGTGCTGGGGTCCTTGTTTTATGGCGTGATCCTGGGTATTTTCCTGGTGGCCTTTTACCTGAAACGCGTCAGCGGCCAGGCCGTCTTTTACAGTGCCGTGCTGGTGGAGCTAATCATCATTTTGTCCTTTATCTGGCCCTGGATAATGAAGCAGTGGCCATCGCTGCCTGGCATCCTGCCGGTGGCCATCGATCGATTTATGCTGGTGATGTCATCCATCAGCTTTCTCTGGCTTAATGCCATTGGCGCTATCGGCGTCGTCATCTTCGCGCTGGTTTTTCAACTGTTTAGCAAGCGCCAACCCGCTTCTGTTTAAGTTCCTTCACTAAATGGCTGGCATAATTCTTTATCGTAGTGATACGTCTTTTAGAAATTTTAACATTTATCCTCCCCGCGCAGCGAGCACTTTTTTACAGAATGTCATCTTATAGTCAAACATTCCCGTCTCAAAGAATCAATATGAAATCTACGTTACCCGTTCTCTTGCTTGTTTTTATTTCCACGTTTGTTTATGGACAAAATTCCCGATCAGCACCCCAACGGAGGTTGTATGGTAAAATAATGGATGCCTCCACCAACAAAGGGCTTGATGCTGCTTCCGTTCAATTATCCCTTCGTCGCTTTGATGCCTCCGGGCAAAGCGGTAAAGACACGACCATCGACGGCATGCTCACCAGCCGCAACGGAGATTTTAATCTGGAAAACCTCCCGGCCAATGTAAACCTTACATTTATCGCAACGGCGATCGGTTATCAAACGTTCGAATTAAAAATTCCTGCGTCACTTGGCAAGAGTGACAATGACAAGGACCTGGGCAACATCAAATTAAAAGTTGATCCGAAACTACTGGAAAGTGTTACCGTAACGGCAAGTAAACCATTGATGTCTCTTGGCATCGATAGAAAAGTGTTTAATGTAGAAAAAAACCTTGCCTCGGTGGGCGGTACGGCGGAGGATGTGATGCGCAATGTTCCTTCTATTTCAGTGGATCTTGATGGCAATGTAACGTTGCGCAACAGCACGCCACAAATATTTGTAGACGGGCGTCCGACTACGATGACCCTTGAGCAAATACCGGCCGATGCCATCGAAAGCGTGGAGATCATTACCAATCCCTCTGCCAAATTCGATGCTTCGGGTGGAACCGCCGGCATCCTCAATATCGTGTTGAAGAAAAACCGGCGTACCGGCTACAATGGCAACCTGCGTGCGGGCATAGACCAGCGCGGAAGATACAGCTACGGTGCAGACCTCAATCTGCGGCAGAATAAAATAAACTTTTTTGCCAATCTCAACTCCCGGCAACGAAAATCCATATCGACTGGTAAAACGGATCGCCTGACCAATCTCGATCCCGCTAATACACAACTGTTTCAACAGGACAGGAATATTCGTGAGTATTCCAACTTCTTTGGCCGCGCAGGCTTCGATTATCTGATTGACAACCGAAATACACTGACGGTTTCCGGTTACATGTCGACGGGTAATTTTGAAAGTGATTCAAAAAATGACCTGTATGTTGATACGCTGTATAATGCCATTAAAT
>JBBSSY010000196.1:0-6429 GCA_038241595.1 Chitinophagales bacterium
AAAAGGCTCGAGGGGTGAACCGATCATCTCCTACAACGGCTTTTACGGCATCCAGAAAATTTCAAACCTGCCGAATGTACTCACGCCGGATGAGTTCTATCAATACAAAAGTTCACGCGAGCCAGGCTCCGTTACCACCTCTGAACAGGCGGTGTATGACGCCAAAGCATTTCCGAACTGGGTGGACCTTGCCACCCGGCAGGGAACAAAAACGCAGCATACGCTCGGTGTCAGCGGCGGTAACAATAAATCGAAGTATTATATTTCGGGTACCTACCTCGATGTAAAGGGCATCGCCGTGAACGACCAGTTCAAACGCATCTCAACCCGCGTTAACCTCGAATCCAATATCAAAAAATGGCTCACACTCGGCAGCAACACGCAGCTGTCTTTTAACGACCGCAGCGGACTGCCGGCCACCTTTGGCGATTATACCGGGGCCTTCCGTTTTAACCCACTGACTACCGCCTTCAATGCCGATGGTACGCCGACGATATACCCCTGGCCGCAGGACCTGTTCTTCCCAAATCCGCTGGCACCAACACTTGCAGGCAATATTGACCAGGTGTACAAGGTGATCACGAATAACTTTCTGAATGTCGAGATTCCTTTTATTAAAGGGCTTTCATACCGGCTCAATACCGGCATCGAGTACACCTCGCGCGGTCAGAAAACCTATTACGGCGCCAACACCCGCACTGGTTTGCAGTTGAAGGGTGACCTGTCGATCGCAAATTCTACGCGGAGAAATATCCTGGTCGAAAACATCGTCAACTACAGCCGCTCGTTTAAAAAACATTCAATCGCTTTTACCGGTTTGTACAGCATGCAGGATGAAGTATCACGCGGGGATAATCTGGATGCCAACGGTTTTCCCAACGATGTGTTGACCTATTACCAGGCCAACGTAGCGTCGAGCATTCGTCCATCAGCCAACTATTCGAAAACAACCCTGCTTTCGCAGATGGGCCGCCTTAATTATTCGTACGACAGCAAATACCTGCTGACCTTCACCGCCCGCCGCGACGGCTTTTCAGGATTTGGCGATAACAATAAATACGCCTTCTTCCCCTCCCTGGCGGCGGCGTGGAACATCTCCAGCGAAAAGTTCATGAGCGAAAGCAAAGTGATCTCGAACCTGAAACTGCGTGCCTCCTATGGCAGCAACGGCAACCAGGCGGTGAACCCGTACAATACCCTCGCGCGGCTCTCAACCCGCAGTTACGTAGATGTTGCGTCTACACTGCCGGGTTATATCCCCACTTCGCTGGGCAACCCGAACCTGAAATGGGAAACGACTGTAGCTGCCAACCTGGGTATCGACTTCACCCTGTTTAACGGCCGCATTGAAGGATCACTGGATGCCTACAGCAAAAACACGAAAGACCTGTTGTTGTTAAGGGAAATATCTTCGGTGCACGGGGTCAGCAACGTGTTGCAGAACATCGGTAAAACGGCCAACAAGGGCATCGAACTCGGTTTAAATACCATCAACATCCAGAGCAAGTCCTTTACGTGGTCAACCACCCTCAGCTTGTCGCGCAACCGCAACCAGATCAGGGATGTGTATGGCGATGGCAAGAATGACACACTAAACCAGTATTTCATCGGCCAGCCGATCGATGTGAATTTTACTTATAAATACGGCGGCGTATGGCAGCTCACCGACGACCTCGCGAAGGCTCCGGCTGGCACCAAGGCCGGTTTTGCAAAAGTGGTGGACATCAACGGCGACGGAAAGATTACCCCTTCCGGCGACCGTGTGCTGATCGGAAGCCGCCAGCCTTCACTGATCTACGGCGTGGGCAATACGTTTACATACAAAAACTTTTCGCTGTATGCCTTTATCCAGGGGGTAGCCGGTACCAGCCGCGTCAACAGCCTGATCTCCGACGATGTGCAGAACGGCATCCGCAACAACACCTTCCAGAAGAACTGGTGGACGCCCACCAATCCGACCAATGACTATTATGCCAACGTCATCGGTGCCAATGTCTACGGCGTAAATATTTATGGAAAAGACAGTTACGCCCGCCTGAAGGATCTGTCGCTGTCGTATAATTTCCCGTCCAACATAATCCAGCAACTGAAGATCACGCGATTGAAGGCCTTTGCCAGCGCACGTAACCTGGTGACCCTGACAAAATGGACCGGCCTGGATCCCGAACTCGATTCACAGCAAGACATCCCGATGCAAAAGGAATATGTGGTGGGTTTAAATATTGGTTTATAATAAAAATCTCTGACGATGCGAACTTTACATAAATTATGCTCCGTTTCCCTTTTAATGGTGGTGCTGGCCGGCTGTTCAAAAGACCTGCTGAAAGAAAATTCTCCCAGCATCATCCTGGCTGACAATCTGTACACAAACAAGGTCGGTTTCGATGCCGGTCTCAATGGATTGTATTTTGAAGTTCGGCGCTCCCGTTCCGGCAATAATCCCGCCAACAACATCAACGACCTGATGCTTACTTCCAGCTTCATTGGTACCGACAACGCGTATGGCAATTATGCGGGGCTTACCACCGAAGGGCCGTTTAATGTCTGGGGGCCTTCTAACAATTCATCGCTTGGGCAGTACCGTTTAGAATGGGCCTGGTTGTATCAAACCATAAATGCAGCCAATACCCTCATCGGACGCGCTGAAAATCCGGCAGTAGTATGGACAGCTATTGAAAAAAACAGCGCGCTGGCCGAAGCCCGTGCCTTGCGCGCCTGGTGTTACCGCCACCTCACTTTTTTATGGGGAGATGTGCCGCTGGTATTGACCGAGTCTTCGGGCAGCGATATCCGCACCGACTTTGAACGCGCCACCGTCGCTGATGTACGAAAGGCGATGGAGGCCGACTGGCTGTTCGCAGAACAATACCTGCCGGTAACTTCCGCGGTACAGGGTAAGATTCTAAAAGGCGCCGTGCAGCATTACCTCGCTGAATTATATCTCGCTACCGGTAAAAACGAACAGGCGCGTGACTATGCGCTGAAAGTAACGACCAATGCAAATTATAAACTGGTCACCGCACGGTATGGTGTGAACGCTGCAAAACCCGGCACACCATTTACCGATATATTCCTGGATGGAAACTCCAACCGCAGCCAGGGCAACACCGAGGCGCTCTGGGTGATGCAGGCGGAACTTAACGTTATTGGCGGCGAGCCAGACAACGTTTTGCGCCGCTACTGGGTAAATCGCTATTACAGCCTGCCGGTGAAGGGCACAGACAATAAGACCTATAACCCGATCACAGTGAGTGCCGAAAACGGCGGTCGTGGCATCGGGCGGTTGAGTCCGACAAGATGGGCCCTCGGCATTTACCCGGTTGGCGATGACCGGGGATCGGATTTCGCGTGGCGCTTTTCCTACACCATCAATACCACCAATGCTTCGATTATACCTCCGGGTTATAAGAACGGGGATGTAATACAACTGGACCGTACCTCGCCTGAAAAGGTCAACAATCCCAACTGGCCGAGCACACGGAAGTGGGATTATGCCAGCCCGGTAGATGTCAACATCGACCGTGCGTACAATGACCAGGTGTATATCCGTTCTGCTGAAACCTACCTCATCCTGGCCGAAGCCTATATGAAACTCGGCGACCTGCCAAACGCGGCGGTGGCAATTAATGCACTCCGCACCCGCGCGCATGCCCCGGTGATCACGCCCGCACAGGTGACGCTGGATTTTATCCTGGACGAACGCTCGCGTGAATTGTTTTCGGAAGAAGAACGCCGCTACACGTTGCTGAGAACCGGAAAGTTCCTCGAACGCGTGCGGTTGTACAATGTGCTGTCGAAACCCACCGTGGCGGAACGCGACTTGCTGTTGCCCATCCCGCAGAATGTGATCGACGCCAACCTGACCAAAAAATTCCCGCAAAACGCCGGGTACTAATTATTACCTTCAAACCATGATCGCTAAAACAATATCGTTGCTCGTTTCAGTGCTCTTTTGTCTTGCAGGTTCCGCACAGGTGGATACCAATTTGCACCTCTACCTGCTGGCTGGCCAGTCGAACATGGCGGGCAGGGGAGAAGTGTCTGGCAAATATGCCACCCAGGGCGACCCGGCACTGCTGATGCTCGATAAAAATAACGAGTGGGTACCCGCAAAAAATCCGTTGCACTTCGACAAACCCAGGGTGGCGGGTGTAGGGCCGGGCATGTCCTTTGGCCTGGCGATGGTCGCGGGTGCAGACAGCAAGATCAGGATCGGCCTCGTACCCTGCGCTGTGGGCGGTTCTTCCATCGAAGCCTGGAAGCCGGGTGCCTATGATTCGGCTACAAAAACGCATCCGTATGATGATGCCATGAAACGTATCGCCATTGCGATGAAACAGGGTGTGTTCAAAGGCGTACTCTGGCACCAGGGCGAATCGGACAGCGATCCGGCAAAGGCGGCGCTTTACCTGCCCAAACTGGTAACGCTGATCGCAGCCTTCCGAACCGCTATGGACGATGCAAACCTGCCGGTCGTGGTCGGGGAACTTGGACCCTATCGGGAAGTGTATGCCAATATCAACCGCGTACTGGCAACGCTGCCGCAGGCGGTTACCCATACCGCTGTTGCTTCATCGAAAGACCTGGTACACAAGGGCGACCAGACGCATTTTGATTCGCCATCGGCCGAAACCTTCGGGATCCGCTTTGCAACAGAGATGAAACGGTTGCAGGCGGAAAAATAATAGACTTACTAGGATGGCTATGCGAAGATTACACCTGCTTTTTTTCTTACTGGCAACATCGGTTGCCGCCCGGGCAAAAGTAGTACTTCCGGGCATATTTGCCGATCATATGGTGCTGCAGCAGCAGGCCGATGTTCAGCTGTGGGGAAAGGCGAAACCAGGGATGAGCGTGCAGGTGACTACGTCCTGGAACAAGAAAAAATACCAGGTGAAAGCAGCCAGCAGTGGCGATTGGCGAACATCGGTGACAACGCCGGTTGCCGGCGGCCCGTATAATATCAATATCAGTGATGGCGAGGTGCTGACGTTGCGCGACGTACTCATCGGCGAAGTGTGGTTTTGTTCCGGGCAGTCGAATATGGAGATGCCACTGCGTGGCAATTCCTCACCAATATTAAATGCCAGTGAAATCATACTGCATGCAGACAATCCATCGCTGCGGTTATACCGCGTGGCCCGAGCCACTGCGCTGCAACCCGTCGCGGACCCAAAAGGCAGTTGGGAAATTTCGTCATCGGAATCTGCCCGCGAATACAGTGCGCTGGCCTTCCAGTTCGGGAAGATCCTGCAGGAAAAACTCGGCGTGCCGGTTGGCCTCATTCTCTCTACCGTTGGCGGTACGATGATCGAAGCCTGGATGAGTGCCAACAGCTTGAAAGCGTTCCCGGTCGTGAAAATTCCACCCAGCCTGGACACGTTCCAGTATCCGCACCGCGAGCCCACCTCGCTGTTCAACGGCATGGTGGCCCCCGCAATTGGTTACGGCATCAGGGGTTTTATCTGGTACCAGGGGGAATCGAACCGCCACGAAGCGGTGCTGTACGAAAAATTATTCCCCGCCATGGTGGCCGACTGGCGGCACTTGTGGGGCCTTGGCGACATTCCCTTTTATTATGTTCAGATCGCGCCATTTGGTTCGTCCGACAAAACGCGCAGTGGTCCCCGCCTGCGCGAGGCGCAGTTAAACAGTATGGCACTGATTCCCAACAGCGGTATGGTGACGGCCATGGATGTCGGTATGGAGAATGATATCCACTTTATGGACAAAACCAAACTGGCACAGCGATTATCCTACTGGGCACTCGGCAAAACGTATGGCATCAGGGGCATTCAGTACGAGTCACCCATATACCGGTCGATGGCCGTTCAGGGCGATAAAGCGGTTGTCACCTTCAACCATGCACCTTATCTCACGTCTTATCGAAAAAAGTTGACCCTGTTCGAAGTGGCTGGCGCCGACCGGGTGTTTTATCCCGCCACTGCTGAAATCAAAGCCAATACGGTCACGGTTTCCAGCGACAAAGTACCGGTGCCCGTAGCCGTGCGGTATTCCTATAAGGAATGGTCGATGGGCGAATTATTCAACAACGACGGGCTTCCGGCGTCTTCTTTCCGGACAGATAACTGGTAGAGGGGAAATTCCCTTAGTACCCCAAGAAGGAGTACGAGGAACAGTCTTGATTCCAACATGGCTGCTTTAAATACATTCCTTAGTTTTAGTCATCGTTTAACCACAAGTCTTCAGATAGAAAATCATGAATGTACGCCACTTGTTATCCCCCAATTTCCACATTCGCGACCTGAACATGCCAGCCCGGTATTGGTTTTTATTGTTCATGGCTGTTGCCATCGATCTCCCGGCGAGGGCACAACACGTAAAACAGAGCTCTACTTCAAACCTGCTCTGGTACAACGACTCCGCCGCCAACTGGAACGAGGCCCTGCCTATTGGCAACGGCTTTAT